>JACRIP010000661.1 GCA_016220045.1 Planctomycetota bacterium | reverse complement strand
GTTCCCGCCATTCCGGCGGCAACAGGCTCGCTACCACGGTCCACTCTTCGTCCATCGGCTTTGCGCTCATGGCCGCAGAGTATAGCAAAGCCGCCCGACGAGTCAAGCCTTAGGTTAGCGCTTATGGGGGTCCGCCCCTACGTCCGGTCGCGGCTTTCGTAGGGGCGGACCCCTGTGTCCGCCCCGGGGTGGCCCGGCCAGCCCGTCTTGCGACCGCCGCTAAAGTCGGAACCGCGAACGCGCGGGGGCTCCGGCCAACGCTCCTCGGCTTCGCGCGCCGGCCTGGCCGAACGCGAGGAGCGCCGACGCGCTACGGACGTCCCCCTACGGCACCGCCGGCCCGGCCATGAGACATTGGGACCATGCGACAATGTGACATCGATCCGCCGGCGGACCTCCGCCTGCCCCAGAGCGGCACGCACGAATCACGCGCTAACATTGCACCCGGCATTCGTCGATCTTCAGTCCGCCGTGCCCCAGGTGCCCGTTGTCCAGGAAGCGCACCTCGGCGGCCTGCTCGGCACTCCGGCTCGTGGGCGCGACGATCGTGAACACATCGACGTGCCCCGCGGCATCTGAGACCTGCACCCGCCAGGTGCGCGCCCCGCCCATGCTCGACCCGCTGCGCGACACCCGTCGCGCGGTCGTCGGCGAGAGCGGCGTTGCCCGGAAGGGCCGAATCGAGCGCCGCGAACCGCTGGATTCGCGCGCCGCCTGCGTCCCCAGCGGCACCCCGCTCGACATCGTTCCGGGGCGGCCGAGCGACGAGCTCTGCGGCGGCGTTGGGCGGGTCCCCCAACCGCCGAACCCCAGGTTGATACTCCTGGTCTCCTCCGTCGCGCGCCGCGGCGGCGCATCCCCCCAGTTTCAGTCCACGTGTGTTGGACGAGTCAACTCGCAATGGCCATGCCGGAGCGCATAAATATGCGTTTCAGGGTCGCTCAGCGGCGCATCGTTCGATCTGCTCGGAGGTTAGGTGGATGGCTCGCCCGTAACGCAGATTCCGGGCCACCGGGGACGAGGGGGGCGGCGGCAGGCGTCTGTTTGACGATCCAACACCAACTGTCAAAGTCGGGAACATTGCCGATTCGGCACGCGGGTGGTATAAGCGTACCTCCCAACTCATGCGTTTCTCGCCTTTTCCGACTCCGCGTGAGGCGCGTTCCGTGGACCTGCACGCCGCCTCGGAAGCCCGCCGCCCGGAGCGCAGCGGTCCCGGCTGGTCGCCGGCCGTGGCCGCGGCCGTCGCCGTCGCCGCCTGCCTGACCTGCGCGCGCGTCGCCTTCGGGGAATCGCCTGATCCCGCCGGCGCTGCCGCGGGCGCCGCCGCCGCCGCCGCCGCCGGTTCCCCCGACTACCCCCAGCTCTTCGGCCTCTCCTCCCGCACGCTGGCCTGGGGCGTCGCGCAACTCCACCTCCTCTTCGGCGCCTTCGTCCTCGGCGTCCCCATCTTCGCCTGCATCGTCGAGGCCGTCGGCCTCGTCGGCGGCGAAGCCCGCTACGACCGCCTCGCCCGCGAATTCACCCGGCTCCTCTCCGCCGCCTTCTCCACCACGATGGCCCTGGGCGGGCTCCTCACCTTCGTGCTCCTCGCCTTCTACCCGAAGGTCACCGCCTTCCTCGTGCGCTCCGAGCGCCCGAGCTTCGTCATCTACCCCCTGCTCTTCTTCGGCGACGCCTTCGCGCTCTATCTCTACCACTACGGGTGGGACCGGCTGCAGTGTAGTGTCCGGCGCGTCGGGCGCGGGGCCGCGGCGTTGCGCCGGCTGGGCTGGTGGGGCGCCGGGCTGCTGAGTGGCGCGGCCTGCCTCTTCTGGCTCAATCCGGCCGGGCTCCTGCGCACCTACCCCTGGACCGAGTTCGATCAGGTGAATGCCCGAAACGCCTTCTACGCCGGCTATGCGGAGAAGGCCAAGACGGCGGCGGCGGCGCTCCCGCCCGCCGAGCGCACGCCCGCCGGGCTCGCGGCGGTCCTGGGGAAGGCGATGGACGGGCTGCGCACCCCGGACTGCTTTGTCGCCCCGGCGTTGCGTCGCGTGCACGAGGAGCTGCGCGCGGCGGCGCGTGCGGAAACGGCGGCGGGCGAAGGTCTGGGCCCGGCGGCGGAGCGGGTCGTCGGCATCGTGCGCGCGCGGGCCGCGGCGCCGGAGATCGCCGCCTGGCTCGACGCCTGCTCCGCCACGGCGCGCGGCCTCGTCACCCCGGCGCTCCCGCGCTCGTCGCGCGGCCTGCGCACCCTCGTCGACCAGGCGATCGCCGCGACCCCCGTGCCCGCCGCGCTCCTCGACCCGGCCGCCTTCGCGGCGCGCGACGCCTTCGTCAAGGCGGCCGCCGCCCTCCCCGAGGTCACCGACCCCGCCGCCGCGATCGACGCCGTGGTCGAGGGCGCCGCGACCGCGCAGCACGAGGAGATCGAACGCCGCGGCGCCGCCCTCGCCGCCCGCTCCGGACTCCTCCTCGGCCTGCTCGCGGCCGCGGCTACGGCCTTCGCCGGGGTCGCCGCCGCCGCCACCCACGCCAAGGCCTTCCACCTCTACGTCGGCGTGCTCCTCAACCTCCTCGGCACCGTGCTCATGTTCGTCGCCAATTCCTGGGTCAGCTTCATGATGACCCCCGCCGGCATCAACAAGAAAACCGGCATCGTCGTCACCTATTGGAACGCCTTCTTCAACCCCCTCTGGATGCCGCTCAACCTCCACCGCCTGCTCGGCAACGTGGCCTTCGGCGGCCTCGTCTGCGGCGCCTACGCCGCCGTCCGCTACCTCGCCGCCCGCACCGCGGCGGAGCGCGAACACTACGACTGGATGGGCTACGTCGGCAATTTCATCGGCATGGCGGCGCTCATCCCGCTCCCCTTCGCCGGCTACTACCTCGGACGCGAGATCTACGCCGCCGATATCAACATGGGCATGCAGATGATGGGCGGGACCTTCTCCTGGACCTTCATCGTGCAGGCATTCCTGATCGGCGGGCTCTTCCTCGGCGCCAACTACTACCTCTGGATGGGCATCCATTACCGCAGCCGCGTCGCCGACCGCTACTCGGGCTGGCTCGTCGTCATCCACGCGCTCATCCTCATCTCCTTCGCCGTCTGGCTCACCCCGCGCAACATTCCGCTTTCGGGCGAGGAAATGGCCCGGCTGGGCGGACCCTCCCACCCGATCCTGAAGTTCCTCGGACTCATGTCGGGCAAGCTCGCCGCGGTCAACATGATGATCCTGATGAGCTTCCTTTCCTTCCTGCTCTATCGGCGCTCGGGGCTGGGGGAGCCGCCGCCACTGCGCGCCGCGCCGCCGGGCCGCGGCGCCGCGCTGGCCGCGATCGCGCTGGTGCTCGCCCTGGTCGCGGCCTACGCGAAAATCGGGTGTTCGCTCTATCTGCTGGCGGGCGGGACGCTCTGGGACCGGGCGGCGGCGGGTCCGGCGTGGGTCTGGGTGGCGGTCTCGCTGGCGGGGCTCGTGCTCGTCGCCGTGGCGGTGCGCACGGCGCGGCCGGGCGGCGGCACCGCGGCCGTTCCGGAGCCGGGCGGGGCGC
>JACRIP010000660.1 GCA_016220045.1 Planctomycetota bacterium | reverse complement strand
GGTGTTCACTCGACCTCGCCTCAACGAACGCGCCCCTCGGAACCCTCACCTTCCCGTGTCCTTTCGGCAAGCCTGCCTGACCTGATTTCCGCCCTCGACTATCGTCAGCCGTAGCCGGTGAGAGCAGTCCGATGCTTCGTCGGGCCGCTGCCTCCGGCTGGACCTTCGTCGAGGAGGACGGCTGATGCGCGGCAGTACGAGCGCACGCGGGGCGGACCCTGTCTTGCGGGTACAGCGCAAGGTCGAGCGATGGCGCGCGGGGCGGCGTGCGCCTGCGCCGATGCCTGAGGGACTCTGGCGCGAGGCGGCGGAGCTCGGGCTGGCCCACGGTTTCGGTCGCGTGGCTAAGACGCTCGGGCTCGACTACAACTCGCTCAAGAAACGCGCGGCCTCGGTCGCGCGGGCTCATGATGGAGCGCCCGATTTCGTCGAGATCCTGCGCGGGGGGCTGCCCATGCGGCAGCCTGAGTGCACGATCGAGATGGATGATGGCACTGGGGCGAAGTTGCGTATTCACCTGGCGGGGCCCGCGGTCCCGGATCTCGCGGAACTCTCTCGCTCTTTCTGGGAGGGCCAGCGATGATCCAGGTCACGCCTCACATGCGGATTCTCGTGGCGGTGGAGCCCGCAGACTTCCGCCGAGGGATCGACGGCCTGGCCCGGGTCTGCCGCGAGATCCTGCATCGGGATCCGTTCAGCGGCTGGGTGTTCGTGTTCCGAAGCCGGAGAGGGAAGGCCATCAAGATCCTCGTGTACGATGGTCAGGGATTCTGGCTCTGCCAGAAGCGGCTATCCAAGGGCCGGTTCAGGTGGTGGCCAGCGAGTTCCTCGTCAGCGGGCAGCGCGCTGGAGGCACACCAGCTTTCGGTGCTTCTCTCTGGCGGCGACCCGGACGCCGCGAAGGGCGCTCCGGCGTGGCGCAGGGTAGATCCGCGAGAGTAAAAAAAATCCGGGAAGGGGCTTGCGTTCCAGGCGGCGAGGGCCTATGCTCCGGTCCATGAGCGTAGTGCTCCAGTACCGAGGACGAGAAGTATCGGACGCGGACGTCGCCTTCCTTCGCGAACTCGTCGAACGCAATCCTGGGGCAAGCCGCCGGGCGCTGTCCAGTCTGGTCTGCAAGGCATGGAACTGGGTCCAGCCCAACGGCGCGCCTCGCGACATGGTGTGCCGCGGCCTGATGCTGGAACTGCACCGCTCTGGGCAGATCGTTCTACCAGCGCAACGACAGATCCCTCCCAATCCTCTGGCGCGCCGCCGCCGCCCGGTTCCGGCCACGATGGCCAGCGAGCGGATCCGTTCGCCGCTCAGTGCCCTGCTCCCCCTCGCGTTCGATCAGGTTCGCCGCACGAAGGACGAGGCGGTCTTCAACGGCCTGATCGAGGCGCACCACTATCTTGGGTACATGCAGCCCGTCGGCGAGCACTTGAAGTACATGGTCCGATCCGGGGACCGTTTTCTGGCGTGCATGGCCTGGTCATCGGCGCCGCGGCACCTGGGTCCGCGTGACCGCTTCATCGGCTGGTCGAAGGAAGAGCGCCGGAGGAACATCCGGTTCATCGCGTACAACCCGCGCTTCCTGATCCTGCCGTGGGTCGAGGTACCGTACCTGGCGTCGCACATCCTCGGGCGGATGGCGCGGATCCTTCCTGATGACTGGCAGCGGATCTACGGCCATCGGGTGCTGGTCCTCGAGACGTTCGTGGATCCGACGAGGTACAGGGGCACGTGTTACCGCGCGGCGAACTGGATCGCGCTCGGGCGCACGACGGGGCGAGGGCACAAGGACCTGACGCACAAGGCGAACAGACCGCTCAAGGAGATCCTGGCGTATCCGTTGACACCACGGTTCCGTGAACTACTGCGAGGGTGAGGATGGGAAAGCGCCTGCGGAAGACGGGCCCCCCGGGTGACGAGCCGATCGCTCTCTCAATGGGCGATGTCGAGGCGATCCTGAGGCGAGCTTCCGAAGGGCCGTTGAGCGAAACGGACGTCAACACGCTTCGCGCGGCGCTCGACACGCTGGTGTTCCTGACGCAGGAGTTGGAGAAGAAGAGCGTATCGATCCAGCGGCTGAAGCAGATGCTGTTCGGCGCGAGCACGGAGACCACAGCCAAAGTGGTCGAGAAGGTGCTGGAGGGCATTCGCGAGGCGAGGGCGTCGTCCGGCGAAAATGGCTGTGCGGAGGGAGCAGGACAAGCCGCTTCCGTCGAGAAGAAAGCAGGGCACGGCCGCAACGGAGCCGAGGCGTACACGGGAGCGAACAAGGTGGTGGTGCCGCTTCCATCGCTCCAGGTGGGACACCGTTGCCCGAACTGCAAGAAGGGGAAGGTGTACGCGAGCGTCGCTGGCCGCCACCTCGTGCGCCTGACGGGGCAGGCCCCGATCGGCGGGGCGGTGTACGAGCTGCAGCAGTTGCGCTGCAACCTCTGCGGCGAGATCTTCACGGCGCCGCTGCCGGAAGGGATCGGAGAGGAGAAGTACAACCCTGAATCGGCGTCGATCATCGGAGTGATGAAATACGGGACTGGCGTGCCGTTCAACAGACTGGAGAAGCTGCAGGCAGGTCTGGGTATCCCGCTGCCGGCGGCCACGCAGTGGGAGATCGTGGAGGAAGCGGCCAAAGTCATCGAGCCTGCTTTCGAGCAGATGGTGAAGGAGGCAGCGCAGGGGAAAGTCGTGCATGTCGATGACACTAAAATGAAAGTGCTGGCGCTGGGCGCAGCGGCGGATACGAGTGATGCGATCCCCTCGCCCGCATCGCAAGCTGCAGCAGTCGCAGTGGCAGATGCCGCTCGCGTGGAGGAAGCCGAGAAGGATCCCGCCGAGAAGAAGGCCGGCGCGGCCGTATTCACCACGGGCATCGTGTCGGTACTTGAGGATCACGAGATCGCCTTGTTCTTCACGGGGCGCGAGCACGCCGGCGACAACCTGCTTGACCTGCTGAAGTGGCGTTCGGCCGAACTCGGCCGCCCCATCCAGATGTGCGACGCCTTGTCCCGCAACATGCCAAAGGAACTGGAGACCATCCTCTCCAACTGCCTCACGCATGGGCGGCGAAAGTTCTACGATGTGGCCGCGAGCTTCCCCGACGAGTGTCTTTACGTCCTGCTGATCTTCAAGGACGTGTACAGAACCGACGCCATCGCGAAGAGCAGTGGGATGTCCGACGAAGAGCGCTTGCGGTTACACCAGGCCGAGAGCGGTCCCAGGATGGCCGAACTCCAGGCATGGATGGCCGCGCAGTTCGAGGAGAGAAAGGTCGAACCCAACAGCAGCCTCGGCGAGGCGATCGCCTACATGCAAGCCCACTGGAACGAGTTGACGCTCTTCCTGCGCGTTGCCGGCGCCCCACTAGATAACAACATTTGCGAGCGCGCCCTCAAGAAAGCCATCCTGCACCGCAAGAACGCCTACTTCTACAAGACCCTGAAAGGGGCCCACGTCGGCGACCTCTTCATGAGCATCATCCACACCTGCGAACTCAACGGCGCCAATCCGT
This sequence comes from Planctomycetota bacterium, assembly GCA_016220045.1. GTDB lineage: Bacteria > Planctomycetota > MHYJ01 > WSZJ01 > JACPWG01 > JACRIP01. The sequence continues at coordinate 211 of JACRIP010000660.1, read as the reverse complement.
TCAACTACCTGACCGAGCTCCAAAAGCACGCTGAGGAGGTCCGGGCGAATCCTGACGACTGGATGCCCTGGAACTACCTCCGCGCGCTCGCGCTCTCCCGAAGCCCACACACTCTTGACGCCAGCCGTCAAGGGCCCGCGCCGTAGCCTTGCGGGCCCATGCCGATGATCTCACTCGCAACTCTGCTCGCGGCTACACCTGCTCGAAGCCG
>JACRIP010000677.1 GCA_016220045.1 Planctomycetota bacterium | reverse complement strand
GACCTGGCCGTAGGGGCGCGTCGCGACGCGCCCCTACGCGAACTGCGCAGCTACGGACATGCAGCCCGGGAGCAACCCCCGGTTGACTTTCGCCCGGCCCCGGACTATAGTGGGGGCTTGCATTTCAGGGAGTTCGGGCCCGGCGGAGCGGGGCGCGGGCGACCCGCAGCGTGGAGCTATTGATGCCGGATCCCCACGACATCCGGTTCGGGCGTATCGCCATCGCGAGCGGCCTAGTCTCGCCGGAACAACTGGTCAAGGGCATGCAGCAGGTCGAGGCCGCGCCGGAACGGGGGCTGCCCGCCGTGCTGGTCGAGCTGGGCATCCTGAGCGCGGACCAGGTGCAGGCCATCCGCGGCATCCAGGCCCTCTCCGGCGGCGGCGACGGCGGCGCCGGCTCCTCCCCCGCTCTCCCGCCGGTCCGTCCGGCCGCCACCACACGTCCGGCCCCGGCGCCCGCCGGCCCCCCGACGACCACATCGAGCCCGACCGCGGTCGCGGCCCCAGCGCCGGCCTCCTCCGGACACAACGTCTCCGCGCTCTCGGTCTCCGGTCTGCGCGCCGCCCCCGGCCGGCCGGACGCCTCCGCCGTGCTGCCCGCGCCGCCCGCGGCCGCCTCCCCGACCCCGTCGCCGGTGCCCGTGCTCCATGCCGCGTCCTTCGGCGCCCCGACCCGAACGTCCCCCGCCCCCGCCGCACCCGCCACCCCCGCGCCGCTCGCGTTCGACCCGGGCTTCCTCGAAATCGTCTCCGACGGGGGCTCTTCGCGCCCGGTCCCGCTGCGCACGCCGCCCGGCCCGTCCGCCCCCTCCGGCATGTCCCCGATCCAGACTCCCGGCATCGCGCCCGGCTCGTCCGGCGGGGGAGCGATCGGCCGCGAGCCCACGCGCCCGATGAGCCTCTTCGGCAAGCTCATCCTGCGCCGCGGCTGGGCCACCGAAGCCCAGGTCACCGAGGCCCTGCGCCTGCAGCAGGAGAGCGAACTGGCCGGCAAGGCGCGGCAGGTCGGCGAAATCCTGGTCGAACGCGGCGTCCTTTCCGTCAATCAGGTCAAGGAGCTGCTCGCCGAGCAGAACAAGGCGATCCTGAAGTGCGAGGGCTGCGGCACCAAGTACAACGTCACCGGCCTGGAGCCCGGCCGCACCATCAAGTGCATGAAGTGCGGCGCCAACCTGGTCGTGCCGAAGCGCATCGTCTCGCCGGGCGTCGAGGGCTCGGTCCACCTGCACCCGGTCGGCGACCCGCTCCTCGGCAAGGTGCTCGGCGGGTGCAAGATCCTCTCCAAGCTCGGCAAGGGCGGCATGGCCAGCGTGTATCGGGCGAAACACCTAGGCCTCGACAAGATGTACGCCGTCAAGATCCTCCCGCCCGCCTCCGCCGAGAACTCCGAGTTGATCACGCGCTTCGTGAGCGAAGCGCGGGCGATGGCGAAGATCCAGCATCCGAACATCGTGCAGGTGCACAACGTCGCGCGCGAGCAGGGCTACAATTTCATCGTGATGGACCTGATCGAGGGGCGCACGCTCACGGACACGCTGGCGGAGAGCGGACGGATCGTCGCCGACGAGGCGCAGCGGATCGTCGCCGAGGTCGCGCGCGGGCTCGCCGTCGCGCACAAGCACGGCATCATCCATCGCGACGTGAAACCGGACAACATCATGATCTCCGCCAAGGGCGAGGTGAAGGTCATGGACTTCGGCCTCGCGCAGGACGTGCAGCCGTCGGCGAGCGCCAAGACGGTAGCCGGCAACGTGGGCGCGATGATCGCCGGCACGCCGTATTACATGTCGCCCGAACACTGGACCGGCAAGAACGTGGACGCGCGCTCCGACATCTATTCGCTCGGCGTGGCCTTCTACTTCATCCTTACCGGGCACAAGCCGTTCGTCGCCAATGAGACCCTGCAATTGATGCAGATGCACGCGAAGCAGAAGCCGGAGAGTCCCCGAAAGTACTCGGACAGCCTCTCCGACGGGCTGTGCGCGGTGGTGCTGAAAATGATCGCCAAGAAGCCCGCGGACCGGTACCAGACCGGGGAAGAGCTGGTGAAGGACCTGGAGCGGATCAAGTCGGGGCTCGAACCGCTGGCTGCGCGCGGCCTCGGCGGTCCGACGCTCGAATGCGATTTCTGCAATACCCTCAACCCGGCGACCGCGCGCAAGTGCTCCGTCTGCGGCGAATACCTGAATAAGCAGACGGGCGAGATCGACGTCCTGCTGATGGACGACGAATTCCACTGCCCGAAGTGCAAGAACGTGGAGAAGCGGGGGGACGCGGAGTGTTCGAAGTGCGGATCGGCCTTCTGTCCGCACTGCCAGGTGGCGATTGCGGTGCTGGAGGGGTACTGCAAGGCGTGCCACGCGAAGCTGCCGCCGCCGCCGCCCTCGGGCACGCATATGCGGCGCCGCCGCTGACCGGGGTGCAGGTCCGAGAGGGCGAACGCGCGAGTCCCCCTTGATCGCCCCCCCGGCGACGCCGAGCATCGGGCCGCCGCACATTGGCGGCGCGATGGCGCCCCGGTTTCTCTCGTACTCGTACTCGTACTCGAACGCCCAGGGCATTCGAGTACGAGCACGAGTACGAGATACGAGTACGACCGAAGCCATGATTTCGGTGCATGCCGCCGGTACGGTCGAGAGGCCAGAACGGGCAGGCACCGCGTGCGAACGCCTCGTCAGGCGGAATCGCCCTACTCCTCGGCCTGCCGCCCGATCACCCGCCCGCGCGCCCGCGCATAGCGCTCCGCGACCTCGTTCGCTTTGGCGACGCTCATGCCGAGGTCGCGCAGCAGCCCGTCGTCCAGCTCATACACCAGGCCATGCACCGCGACCGGCTGCGACCGCAGCCAGGCGTCCTGCAGGATCGTGGTCCGGCAGACGTTCGCCACCTGCTCGATCACGTTCAAGTCGCAGAGTCGATCGTGGCGCTCCGCCTCCGTGGGCAATGCCTCGAGCTGCTCCGCGGCCCCCTCGCGCAGGAAACGGACGGGGCGCAGCCAGTTGTCGATCAGGCCCAGCCGCTCCCCGCGGTAGGCCGCCTGAATCCCCCCGCACCCGTAATGACCGCAGACGATGACGTGCTCGACGCGCAGCACCTCGACCGCATACTGAAGCACCGAGAGGCAATTCAGATCGGTCTGGACCACCAGGTTCGCCACGTTCCGGTGGACGAAGAGCTCGCCGGGCGCCATGCCGACGATCTCGTTGGCCGGTACCCGGCTGTCGGAACAGCCGATCCACAGATGCGCGACGCGCTGTTGAGACAACAAGCGCGAGAAAAACTCCGGGTCATGGCGGAGCCTACCCGCGGCCCAGGCCCGGTTGTTCTCAAAGAGGGCGGTAAGGCTGCGCATGACGAATCCACCGAAGAATGGTCGGGGCGAGCAGATTTGAACTGCTGACCTCCTGGTCCCAAGCCAGGCGCGCTAACCAGACTGCGCTACGCCCCGGGTGAACTACGCTCTATACCTTAAGCATATGGGCATTCAATCATCCCGCCGCCGGGCTTGACACCGGACGGCCATTGCGCATATACTCTGCGCCCTTCGCTCATGGGAAGCATGGCCTGTTGGTCCGAATCAGGAGCTGCCGGATGCCCAAGTCTAAGGTCCCGTTCGAGGAAAAAGAGGGGTTCGTCAGGGAATTCCTGACGAAGAATGCCAGCGCGGGCGTTGCCCTGGTCCAGAACGCGGTGCGCAAAGCGTTCGGTGAGGGCGTGAATTTCAAGCAGATGGGCGAACTCTTCCGCAAGTACAGTCCGAACTACAAGGGCGGCGTCGCCGGGCGCAAGCCCAAGCGCAAGCCCGGTCGCCCGCCCGGCTCGGGGCGCAAACCCGGTCGTCCGCCCGGCTCCGGTCGCAAACCCGGCCGGCCGCCCGGCTCCGGTCGCAAGCCCGGCCGGCCGCCCGGTTCGGGCGCCAAGCCCGGCCGTCCGCCCGGTCGCCCGCCCGGCTCCGTGTCCGGCGCCGGCATGCTCCTCTTGATCGGCGAGCAGGGGACCCTTTTCGCCTCCCGCGCCGAGGCCGTGACCGCCCTCAACAGGCACCTCAATGGCGGCGGTTCCATCTCCGAGGTCCGCCTCTACAAGCTGGTGGCGACGCCGATCCGCTTCTCGGCGACGGTCTAGCCGCCCGCCGTCCGGCGTTTCGCGAGCCCTGCGCAGGCCTCGGCCATCCGGCCGGGGCCTGCGCTTTTTTTTGATGCCCGCCATCCGCCGCGCGCAGCGTCGCCCCCGGCCCTATTTCTTCCCCGTCGTGACCGGCGTATACGCGTGGTTGCGCTTCTTGTCCACCGTCACCTTCGTCATGACATCCCCCTGCTGGACCTTATCGACGACGTCCAGCCCGGAAAGCGTGCGCCCGAAAATCGCGTGCTTCCCGTCGAGCCACCCGGTCGGCACGTGGGTGATGAAGAACTGGCTGCCGCCGGTATTGGGCCCCGCGTTGGCCATCGAGAGCACGCCGCGCTCGTGTTTGAGGCGCGGGCTGCACTCGTCCTTGATCAGGTACCCGGGCCCGCCGGTGCCGACCGGACCTCCGCCGTCCTTGCTGTACGGGTCGCCCGTCTGGATCATGAAATTGGGAATGACGCGGTGGAACTTGATGCCGTCATAGAATCCCTTTTCGACCAGGCTGACGAAATTCGCGACCGTATTCGGCGCGTCGTCTTCGAAGAGCTCGAGCTGGATGTTGCCGCGGTTGGTGTGGATCGTGATCTGGGGAAGGGGCTCGGCCATGATGGGCTCCTTTTGGCTGGTTACGGTTCGCGTGCGCGTTGCGGGCTCAACCGCGACGCGCGACGGCATCGATCTCCACGCGCACGTCGCGCGGCAGGCGCGCGACTTCGACGGTCGATCGCGCGGGAGGGTTTCCCGTGAAGTAGGCGGCGTAGGCTTCGTTCATGGCGCCGAATTCGGCGAGGTCCTTCAGGTAGACGGTGGTCTTGACGACCCGGTCGAGCGAGGAGCCGCCGGCGGTCAGGACCGCTTTCAGGTTATCGAGCACGCGGCGCGTCTGTTCTGCAATGCCGCCGGGCACGACCGGGCCGGTCGCCGGGTCGAGCGCGATCTGCCCGGAGGTGAAGAGCCACTCCCCGCAGGCGATCGCCTGCGAGTAGGGCCCGATCGCCTTGGGCGCCGCGTCGCTCGCCACCACCTCGTTTCGAGCCTGTGTCATGAAGCCGATCTCCGGCGCAAGGGGATGAAAAGGCGGAGTCTAGCAGAGGCCTTGGGGCGTGTCAACCGGACGCCACGCCGAGTGCTGGTCCGTTCTTGCCGGTTGACCGTACCGGTCGCACTCATCGAAAACACGGCCTCGGTCGTCCTCGTATCTCGTACTCGTACTCGAATGCCCTGGGCGTTCGAGTACGAGTACGAGATACGAGCTACGACGGCGGCCGCATCGGCGACCGCGGCGGTCCCTCCGGTGGCATTACCGGGCCGGACATGCACCCCGCCACGCCGTCGGATTGACGCATCGGCCGCTGCGTGCTATAGTCCACGCCCGCACCCGACCGCCGACCGCCGACCGCCGCCCCGCAGGGAACAGACCCCATGAAACTCCGCATCCTGGTCGTGGATGACTCCGCCGTCATGCGCATGCTCATTGCCCGCGGGCTGCGCCAGGCCGGTTTCGAAGTCACGCACATGATCGAGGCCAAGGATGGCCAGGAGGCCCTCGAGAAGTACCAGCCGGGCGCCGTGGACATCATCTTCTGCGACCTCGCCATGCCCGGCATGGACGGGATGGAGTTCGCCGCGCGCCTGCGCCAGACCTCCCCCGCGGTGCCCATCCTGCTGATCAGCGCCGAGGGCTCCCCCTCCAAGATCGACCTCGCGAAGAAGTGCGGCATCTCGGACACCATCCAGAAGCCGCCCACGCTCGAGGAGCTGAAAGAGAAAATCCCCGCACTCCTGGGCCTCAAGCGATGAGCTCGACATCGGGCGTATACCTCACGCGCCCGGCGCGCGACACGCTGCTCTCGCTCGCCGACGCCGCCCTCCAGCGCGTCGCGCAGAGCTGGAGCCTGCTGGTCGACAGCGTCGTCTCCGCCGATTCCCCCGAAATCGCCCTGCGCGAGCGCTACGACATCCAGTCCTCCTTCACCCAGCCCTGCCTCCACGCCGTCGGCGAGGCCGAAGGCGCGGTCGTCGGACCCACCGCCTTCCTCCTGCGCAGCATCGACGCCGTCACCCTCGCCGGGCTCATGGTACGGTCTTCGCCCGAAGAGATCCGCCGCAAACGCTCCCTCGTGGCCCTCTCCGAGCTGGAGATCGACGCCGCCCGCGAGGCCCTCAACCAGCTCTGCGGCGCCTATGCGCGCGGACTGCGGGAAATGCTGGAGGCCGATATCTCCCTCTCGCTGCGCGAGGTCAAGGGCGTACACCTGTCCCTCGCCCGCACCGACCACGACGTCGTCTTCCGCTGGAACCCCTGGATCTCCATCTCCTGGCGCCTCGGGATCCAGGGTTACGAACCCAGTTCCCTGCTGCAGATCCTCCCCCTCGATACCGCCCGCGCGCTCCTGGTCGCGGCCGGCGTCCAGGCCTTCACCGACCGCCGCGTCGGGCGCGCCCTTTTCATCTCCGACAACCTTCGCCTGCACAAGGAACTCCAGGAGCGCTTCGCCTCCTCCCCGCTGGTGCTCTTCCCGGTGCGCTCCCTCGCCGAGGCCTATGACTCGCTCGCCCGCGATCCCGCCGATCTCCTGCTCCTCGACCTCGGCGCCGACAAGCCGGAGGGCCTCAAACGCTGCCAGACCGCCCACTCCCACCCGCGCAGCGCCCACCTCCCGCTGGTCGTCACCAGCGACCTCGCCCGCACCGACCTCGTCGTCAGCGCGCTCAAGGCCGGCGCGCGCGACTTCCTGGTCCACCCCCTCGAGCCCGCTGCCGTCGTCGCCCGCCTCGCCACGCTCCTGCCGCGGTTGGAGCCGCCCAAGGCCTAGCGGGTGGGGGGGGGGGATGCGGATAGCGGGTCGCGATGCGCAGCGCCACGAAGCACGACGGGAACACGAAGGGCCACGAAGACGAAACCACGAAGAGCCACGAAGGGGGTCGCCGAAGGGCGGCGCATTGGGGTCTCCTGCCGTACTCCACGAGGAGTACCTAGCGCCACCCTTCGGCGACCCGCTTGGTGGCCCTTCGTGGTTCCCGCTTCGTGGCCCTTCGTGTTCCCGTCGTCTTTCGTGGCCCCTCCGCGCCCTTCGTGGCCCTCGCCCCCCCCACCCTACCCACGCCGGCGCTTCGCGCCCGCGCCGCCCGCGCCCGCGCCGCCCGCGCACGCCGCCGCCAGCGCCGTCGCCACCCGCTCCTGATCCGCTGCGGTCAGTCCCGGATAGAGCGGCAGGCACACGCAACGCCGCTGCGCCGCTTCCGACTCCGGCAGCGCCGGCGGCCGCCCCCCGCACAGGTCCGCGTAGGCGCCCTGCTCGTGCGCGTTCCGGATCCCCGTCCGCGTCGCGATCCCCGCTTCCCCCAGCCGCCGCATCGTCGCCTCCTGGTCCACGCCCCCCGGCAGCCGCACGCACCAGCTCTGCCAGTTGCTGCGCGCCCACGCCGGCTCCACCGGCAGCCCCAGCCCGGGAATGCGCCCGAGCAGGTCCCGGTACCGCGCCGCCTGCGCCCGCCGCTCCAGCACCAGCCCCGCCAGCCGCCGCAGTTGCTCACGCCCCACCGCCGCCTGCACGTCCGTCATCCGATAATTGTACCCGACCACCGGGAACCCCTCCCCCTCCGCCCCCATGCCGTGCGCGCGCCACAGCCGGAACCGGCGGTCCCACTCCGCGTTCGCCGTCGTCAGCATGCCGCCATCCCCGGTCGTCAGCAGCTTGCGCGGATGGAAGGAGAAGGTCGCCACGTCCGCGTGCGGCCGGCCGATGCGTTGCCACTCGCCCCGCACTTCGATCTCGCTCCCCGCCGCGCAGGCCGCGTCCTCGACCACCGGCAGCCCGCGCCCGCGCGCGAACTCCAGGATCCGCCCGAGATCGCAGGGCATCCCCATCTGGTGCACGCAGAGCACCGCGCGCGTCGCCGGCGTCACCGCCGCCGCCAGTCGCGCCGGGTCCAGGTTGAAGGTCCCCGGCTCCACGTCCACGAAGACCGGACGCGCCCCGCAATGACGGATCGAATTCGCCGTCGCAATGAAGGAGTGGCTTACGGTGATCACCTCATCCTCGTGACGGACGCCGACGGCGAGCAGGGCGAGGTGCAGCGCGGCGGTGCCGGAGGAGACCGCGACCGCGTGCGGGGCGCCCACGAAGGCCGCGAACTCGCGCTCGAAGGCCGCCACCTGCGGCCCCTGGAGCACCCAGCCCGAGCGCACCACCTCGGCCGCCCGCTCCGCCTCCTCCGCCCCCAGGACCGGCCGCGCGATCGGCAGCGCG
>JACRIP010000676.1 GCA_016220045.1 Planctomycetota bacterium | reverse complement strand
AGCTCGCGCGCGCCGCCGCGGACGGTTTCGCCGCCGCCCTGCGCGACCCGCGCCGCGGCGCCGTGTCCGGCGGCGAGCCCGACCTCTCCGCCGCCGAACTGGCGCGCGAGCGTTCCGATCGGGCGTGGCTCGCGCGCGAGACCGTGGCCCGCATCGCCCTCGAGCGGCTGGCGGAGCCGGCGCGCGTCGAGGAGGCGCTGCGGGATGCCGAAATCGAGTACGCGACCGAGCCGGACCGCCTGATCCGCGCCTGGAGTTGGCTCCTGCAAGCGCGGCTGGACGCCGGCGACCTGCCCGGTGCGCGCTCGCTCTTCCGCGAGCTCGAGCGCCGCTTCGCCGAAGCCGATCCCGCGCGGATCGCGCGCGCCGGCCGCGCCCTGGGCGCCGCGCTGCTTGCCGCCGCCCAGGCGGGGAAGAGCGCCGAGCCCGACGTCGAGCGGGTGCGCGCCGCGGAGTGCTTCTTCCTCTGGGCCGACCTGTCCGTCCGGGCGGGCCTTCCCGCCGGCGTCGACGCCGTGACCGCCGCGGCCCGGCTCAACCTGCAGGTGGCCGCCGGCGGCCACGACCTGTCGGCGGCGCGCCGGGCGGAGACCTTGTTCAGGTATCTTACGGAGGGTCCGCTTCCGGCGCCGGCCGCGCCGGACCGCTGGACGCTCCTCGCCGAGCGCGCGCAGGCGCTGGGGCTGCGCCGGCGCTGGGACGACGCCGTGCGTCTGCTCGAGCCCGAACTCGCGGCGCATCCGGAGGCGGCGGCCCTCTACGACCCCCTCGCGCGCGCCTGCCTTGCGCTCGCCGACGTCGGGCGGCCCGGCGCCGCCGACCGGGCCCTGGCGCTGGCCGAGGAACTCTTTGCTCGCGCCGAGCCCGACTCCGCCGCCTGGTGGTCCGCCAAGCTTCTCGCCGCCGATGCGCTCTTGCGGCGGCGCGAGTATCCGGCGCTGCGCGCCCTGCTGCGCGACCTCCGCCTCACCCGGCCCGACCTGGACGGCGGCCGTTTCGGCGCCCGCGAAGCGTGCGCGCGACTCGAGGCCGCCCTGCCCCCCGAATAGTCCAAAGTCCCGCGAGTCCAAGGTCTCAAGTCCAACGAAGTCTAAAGTCAGACGAGTCCCAGGTCCAAGGTCCGTCCCAGTTCAGGGTCCGCTCGACGGTCACCCGGCCGGGGCGAGCCTAGTGTCCTGTCAACATCGAATCTTCCGGTCCGCGTAGGGGCGCCTCGTGAGGCGCCCCGAGGGGCCACGAATCGAACGACCCCAAGCGACGACGTTGACGGGACACTAGCGCCTTCTGATGCCATGCTGTCCGGCGCGGTACCCGGCGAGACACGTCTGTAGGGGCCCTCCCTTGTGGCCGCCTTATCGTGGCCGGCCCAGCAACGGTTGTCAGCCCCGCCACCATGGGGCGGGCACAAGGCCCGCCCCTACAAGACCCCGGGTCTGGCGACATCCACCGCCAACATCGAGGCTTTTGCCTGGGACGGGTTGGACTCTGGACTCGTGAGACTTTGGATCGCGGACTCGCCTGACTTTGGACTTCGCCTGACTTTGGACTTCGTTGGACTTTGGACTTCGTTGGACTTTGGACTTTAGACTTCGTCTCGGTGCTTGACGCCCGCGTGCGCCCCTGCTATTCTCGCTCCCCCAATGCTCCCTACCGTTGCCTCGTTCTCCAGGTTTCCATGCCCTCCTCCATGGGGAGATCCCGTCGATGAAGGAACTGCTGTCCGGCGTCCTGGCCCTCGTTTTCGTGTGCGTCCCGCTCGGCGCCGCCGCCGCGGACTCCGTCCAGCCCAGCACCGGGCAGGCCATCGACGGCCAGATCGAGGAGGAGAGCTACTCCGGCGTCACGATCGCCATCGGCGACGCGGGCGCGAAGGCCAGGACCAGCTTCGGCTGGGACAAGGTCTCGAAGATCACCTACGATGATCGCCCGAGCGGTTACGACGACGCCGAGCGCGAGTTCGCCGCCGGCGACTTCGAGAAATCGCTCGCCGACTGGACCAAGGTCAAGACCCAGCGGCCGCGCCGCGTCTTCCTGCAGCACGCGCTGGTCAAGATCGCCGAGTGCGCCGAACAGCTCCGCAAGTACGACGACGCCGTCGCCGCCTACGGGAATCTGCTGAAGGAGTTCCCCAACTCCAAGTGGTACATCCAGGCCTGGAAGGGCATGGTCAACAACAACATCTTCAAGGGCGGCTTCGACGCCGCGCTGACCGTGATCGGGCAGGGCGAGGCCGAGGCCAAGGCCAAGCGCGACCTGCCGCCCAGCTTCCCCTTCGAACTCGGCCTGCTCAAGGGCCAGGTCTTCGAGGCGCAGAAGAAGTTCAAGGAAGGGGAAGCCGAGTTCAAGAAGGTCTCCGGCGCCGCCGGCGCGCAGTTCGTCGACCTCGTCCACCAGGCCAAGCTGGGCCAGGGCCGCTGCCTCGTGGAGCAGAAGAGCTACGAGGACGCCCAGAAGCTCTTCCGCGAGGTGGCCGACAAGACGCAGGACTACGGTATCCTCACCGGCGCCTACAATGGCCTCGGCGATTGCTACCTGGCCACGGCCGGAGGCGATGGGGAGGCGCTCAAGAAGGCGCTTTTCGCCTACCTGCACGGCGTGACGTACTGGAGCCCGAGCGTCGCCGACCCCTTCGAGTTCGGCAAGTCGCACTACTTCGCGGGCAGGAGCGCGCAGGAGCTCCTGAAGGTGGAGCAGAAGGAGGAGGAGAAGGAGAAACTCAGGCGGCGGGCGCGTGAGCTCTACCAGGAGACCCTGGACAAGTTCGGCGGCTCCGGCTGGGACGACAAGGCCCGCGCCGCCCTGGGCACGCTGAAGTAGCCCGGGGATCCTGCTCCCCGGGGCGACGGGCCCGGTGCGCCGTGCCGCCCGCAACCGTCCGAAAATGTGGTGAAACCGCTTGACAGGTCAAGACTCGCTGCTATAATGCGCCGAACTTTTCCCCGCCCGAGACGGCGCCCGGTCTCGGGGATTTGCCGCAGCAGCGACGGCGATCGGGGAAACACCCGGAAACAGCTTCGGCAGCCGGGTGCGGCAGGGCGAACGATGCATCGGGGGTAACCAGGAGAGGAAAGCCGGCCGGACCAGGACGGTGAGTCTGTTTGAATAGGAGAAGAGGGGTATGGTGTTCACGAAGGGGTTGCTGGGCCTCGGCATCGGCGCCGCGAGCTTGGCCGTGTTGGCCGGCTCGGTAGCGCTCACCGGCTGCAGGGCTTCGCGCCGGACCCAGGAGACGCCCGCTCCTCAGCCCGCAACGGCGGAGGAGAAGGCCACGCAGGACGACCTGGAAGGGCTGCGCGGCAAGATCGGCCAGCTTGAGAGCGAATTGGCGGCGGCGAAGGCCGAGCCGGGCGCTCCGCCGGCCGCCGAACCCCAGCCCCCGCAGCCGACCGACGAAGAGCGCGGGCGCGAAGCCCTCGCCTCCGCCGAACAGGACTCCGACGTCCAGCACCAGCTCGCGCAGAAGTACTACGAAACCGCCCAGTCCTTCTTCGCGCAGTGGCTCTACCCCCAGGCGCGCGAAAACTGCGACAAGTGCCTGAGCCTCTATCCGGAGCACGCCGGCGCCCAGGAGCTGCGCGCCCGCATCGGCCTCGCCCTCGGCGAGCGCCCCTCCGAAATCAAGACCTACAAGGAGGAGCAGGAGCGCGCCCTCGGCGTCCGCATCGAGCAGACCCAGATGGAGATCAAGAACCTGCTCGCCCGCGCCCGCGAGAACTTCGGCGCCGGCAAGTACAAGGAAGCCATCGCGGACCTCGAAGCGATCGACGAGAAGCTCCGGTGGAAGCCCTACGACATCGGCCTGAACGCCGAGCGCGACGAGGCCCACGACCTGCTCGCCCAGGCCAAGGAATTGCGCGAGCAGCAGGCCATCGAATTCGATCGCCTCCAGCGCGACGCCGCCGAGAAGGTCGCCCGCACCGAAGAAGAGGGGCGTCAGCGCGAAGTCCGCGACAAGATCAAGGCCATGTTCCGCGAAGGCATCGCCGCCATGGAGCGCAAGGACTACGTCAAGTGCGAGTCCCTGTGCGACGAGATCCTCACCCGCGACCCCGGCTTCTCGCCCGCCCGCGAGCTCAAACTGGACTCCGTCCGCCTCCGCAACCTGCGCTACAACAAGAGCTTCGTCATGGACAAGGTCGAAGCCTGGAAGCGCACCCTGGAGGACATGAACGAGGCCAACATCCCCTACAACGAGTCCGAGCCCTATCTCTACCCGCCCAAGTGGCGCTGGGACCAGATCAAGGAGCGCAAGGCCACCGGCACCTTCACCGAGAACGTGGCCGATGACGCCGAACTCGCCGGCATCAAGAGCAAGCTCGACACCTTGAAGATCGACCTCGACTTCACCGACGCCAATCTCTTCGACATCATCGAGTTCATCCGCGAGTTCGCGCGCATCAACATCGAGATCCATCCCGACGTCAAGAAGGAAGGCATCGCCGACAAGAAGATCACCTTCCAGATGAAGGAACTCGTGCTGCGCAGCGTGCTCAAGCTCCTCCTGCGCCAGTACGGCCTGGACTACACCTTCGAAGACAAGGTGCTCGTCATCACCCGGCCCGAGCTCGCCGAGGGCAAGCCGGTCCTCGAAGTGCACGACGTCCGCGACCTGCTCCAGACGATCCGGGATTTCCCCGGTCCGGAAATCCAGCTCGTCGCGGGCAGCGAATCGGCCGCCGGCGCGACCTTCGGCTCCGAGCCGACCGAACGCCCGGCGATCACCTCCGAACAGCTCCAGAACCTGATCCGCGAGAACATCGCCTCCGCCACCTGGGAAGAGCGTCGCGACGAGGTCTCCCTGGCCATGACCGGCAACGGGCAGCTCCTCGTCATTCACACCCCGAAGGTGCAGCAGGAGATCCGCGACTTCCTCAAGAGCCTGCGCTCCTTCACCGGCGCCATGGTGTCGATCGAGTCGCGCTTCATCGCGGTCTCGGACGACTTCGTGCAGGACCTCGGCGTCGAGTTCAAGGGCGAGAATGATGCCGGCGCCGTGTTCACTGCCGCCGGCGCGGACAACACCACCGGCTCCGGGCTGGCCGGCGTCAGCGCCCACGAAACCTCGAACGAAGTCTACGACCTGCGCTTCCGCAGTTCGTATTCGGTCGCAGCCGCGGCCGGCGTGGGCCCGGTGGGTACCACGAAGAAACTCGGCACCACCCTCAGCAACGTCGGCGGCCCGCACGGCGGTCTCGCCCTCACCTACGCCGTCCTCAACAACCCGAACATCGAAACCGTTCTTCAGGCGGTCGAAAAGAGCCAGCGCGCCACGCAGTTGCGCGCGCCCCGCGTCACCGCCTTCAACACCCAGCGCTCCCACATCCTGGTTCAGCGCCAGGAAACCTACGTGAAGGACTACGACGTCGAAATCGCCACCAACGCGATCGCCTATGACCCGGTGATCGGCGTCCTCCAGACCGGGTTGGTCTTCGACGTGCGCCCGATCATCTCCAATGATCGGAAGTACATCACCCTGGAGCTGCGTCCGGCCATCGCCGTCCGCGAGAACCTGGTGAACTTCACCATCGCCCTGATCAACCAGGTGCGCGTCGAGATTCAGCTTCCGACCGTGCAGCTCCAGCGCGCGCAGACCACCATCCGCCTCCCGGACAAGGGCACCGCGCTGATCGCCGGCCTGAAGAACGTGCTGGAACGCGACATCGCGCGGGAAACGCCGTTGCTGGCCCGCATCCCGATCCTGAACTTCCTGTTCAGTCGCAAGACGAAGGCGGAAGAAAAGGGCAACCTGATCATCCTGATCACCGCCGAGATCATCGATGCGGCGGAACGGGAGAAGGCCCAGCGGTGATCGGGCGCGCTCCGGCGCGTTCCCGGTACCCGCCGGTCGCCCCCTCCCCGAACCCGAGATCGCCCCAGGAAGGGCCCACCCCACCGGTGGGCTCTTCCTATTTCCGGCCGGTTCAACATGGCCCCTCGCGAGGAAACCTCCCGTGGCGCGGAAGAAGCTCTCCGCCGTCCTTTTCGACATCGACGACACGCTCTTCTCCACCTCCGAGTTCGCCGCCCTTGCCCGTCGCAACGCGGTCGAGGCGATGATCCGCGTCGGGGTACGCCTGCCGGCCGAAGACCTCATGAAGGAGTTGCTGGAGACCATCTCCGAATTCTCCACCAACTACGAGCACCACTTCGACAAGCTGCTGTGCCGGATTCCGCCCCAGGTATATGCCGGAGTGAATCCCGCGATCATCGTCGCTGCGGGGGTGGTCGCGTATCACGACACCAAGTTCCGTCAGCTCGCTCCCTTCAACGACGTGGCGGAGGTCTTGGGCGCACTTGCCGGCACGGCGTTGGTGCGCGGGATCATCACCTCGGGGATGATGACGAAGCAGGCCGAGAAGCTGATTCGGCTGAATCTCTACCAGTATCTGAGCCCGCAGGCGATATTCATCTCGGACCAGATCGGGATTGCGAAGCCGAATCCGAAGCTGTACCTGCGCGCGTGCGATGACTTGCGGCTATCGCCGGGCGAGGTGCTGTACGTCGGCGACAATCCGCTGCACGACATCGATCCCGCGAATCAGGTGGGGATGATTACGGTACTGAATCGTCGCTCGGGGAAGTACCGTGACGTCGAGGGGCGCACGCGACCGGCCTACGAAATCGCGAATTTCTTCGACTTGAAGAAGATTTTGCGCGACAAGTTCGGCATCAAGGTGGCTTGACCGGTGGCCGCGCCGGCGTCCCCCTCCCCCGCCGCAGCGGGGGAGGGCTGGGGAGAGGGCAGGTCCGCACCACCCACCGCTTCCGCACCCGCGCCGTCCTCCCCCTCCCCCGCCGCAGCGGCAGCGTCCCCCTCCCCCGCCGCGACCGCGCTTGCCGCCGCGCCCGTCGACTCCCCAGCGTCCCCCTCCCCCGCCGCGACCGCGCCTGCCGCCGCGCCCGTCGACTCCCCAGCGTCCCCCTCCCCCGCCGCAGCGGGGGAGGGTCGGGGAGAGGGTATGTTCGCGCCACATGATGCCCCCGCCACCCCCACCCCCCGCGCCCCCGCCACCCCCACCCCCCGCGCCCCCGCCGCTCCGCTCGCCGCCGCCGACCGCCGCACGCTCGAGCGCCTTCTCGCCGTCGGCGCGCTCGCCCTGCTCGTGCTGGCCTTCTCGCTCGTCTCGGTTCACGACTACGACATCGGGCTGCACATCGGCAAGGGCCGCTTCCAGATCGAGCACGGCCCGATCCCGGTCCCCTCTGACCTGCTCTGTTCCGGCTTTCCCACGCCCGTTTCCCACGCCGAAAAGTGGGCCTTCCAGGTGCTCGTCTACGCCCTCGACCGGCTGGGCGGGCCCGCCGCGCTCGTGGTCTTCCGCGCCGCCGCGCTGCTCCTGCTCTGGGCTCTGGTCTTCGCCAACGCCCGCCGCCAGACCGCCGGCGCCTGGGTCTCCTGCGCCGCCGTTCTCAGCCTCGCGGTCCTGGTCGCCGAGGAACGCTTCGCCGATCGTCCCGAGCTCGTGACCTTCCCGATGGCCGCCGCCTTCGCCCTCATCCTGGACCGCGAATCGGTGGACCGCTCGCGCGCGCTTTTCCTCCTCCCGCTCCTGCAGGCCGTCTGGGTCAACTTCCATCCGGTCTTCATCCTGGGCATCGCCCTCTGCGTGCTCTTCCTCGCGGGCGCCGCGTTGCCTTGGGCGGCGGGCCTGCTCGCCCAGCGCAGCCGGGGCCGGGTTCGCGCCGTGCTCGCCGCGCTCGCCGGCTGGACGCGCGCTCCCGACCGCCTCGGCGCCGGCACGCGCGTGCGCCGCCTCGCGCTCGTCACGCTCGCCTGCGCCGCGGCCTCCTGCGCCAACCCCGATTTCGTGCGTGGCGCGCTCTTCCCCGTGCGCTTCGCGGCCTACCTCGGCCCGCGCGCCTCCGAGTATCAGCTCCACGTCACCGAGCTGCTGTCGCCTTTCCGCTACGAGCCTTTTCCCACCCACGCCGTCTTCTTTTTCAAGGTCTGGATCGGCCTCGCGGTCGTCGCCGGGCTGCTCGCCTGGCGGCGCATCCGCTTCGTCGACCTGCTCCTGCTCGGCGCCTGCTTCGGCTCCGCCTGGCTGGTCCGCCGCAACCTCGCCCTGTGTGCGATCCTGACCGCGCCGCTGGTCGCGCGTTTCGTCGAAGACGTCGCCGCGCGCGCGCTCGAGGCGTATCCGGCAAACGCCGTACGTCCGGCCCGGATCGGCAGCGCCGCGGTCCTCGCCGCCGGCGCGCTGGTCGTGTGGTTCACCGTCGCCTCCGGCGCGTGGTGGGCGGTCGAGCGCCACCACCGGCGGCTCGGCCTGACTGTCAATCCCGACCATCTTCCGGTGCGCGCGGTGGAATGGCTGCGCGACGCGGGCGTGGGCGGCAACGTGTTCGCGAGTTGGGACGTGGGGAGCTACCTGCTCTGGCGCGACTTCCCGCGCCTGGTGCCGTGGATTTCGACCGAGGGGGACCACTCGCTCGACCTGCTCGACCGCTATCGGGGCGTCATGCAGCTCGCGGTTTCCGTCGCCGAGGTCGTGCGCGCCGCGGGGATCGAGGTCATTCTGCTGCGCCACACGGCGCTCGACACGCGCGCGCTGGTAGGCGCGCTGGCCCGCGACGCCGTCTGGACGCTGGTCTACGCCGACGACGTGGCGGTCGCGTTCCTGCGCCGGGCCGGTCCGTACCGCGCCCTCGCGGCGCGCCGGGCTGCCGCGCCCTTCGCGCCTCCGCCCTGGACCGGCTACCGCGGCACGCTTCCGCCGACCTTCGTCGACCGGCTGTGGGGTCAATGGCGGAGCTACCCGGAGGCCGCGGCCCACTTCCGCATGTCCTCGATCTACGGGCTGCTCGGCAACGCCGCGGAGGAGTACGAGGAGCTGTCGCGCGCGCTTGACCGGTTTCCGGACTACCCGGAAGCCCTTACCTGCCGCGGCGCGAATCTCGCCGTCGCGGGGCGCATGGAGCCTGCGGAGGCGGACTTCCGGCGTGCGCTGACCGTCAAGCCGGATCACATTCCGGCCCTGCGCAACCTGGCGCGCATCGAGCTCGGGCGCGGGAATTCGCCCGCCGCCCTCGCCGTGCTGCACCGGGCGCGTCACCTCGACCCGGAGGGGCCGGAGGTCGCCTTCGATCTCGGCCGCACGCTCGCCGAACTCGATCTGCCCGAGGAGGGCGCGCGCGTGCTCGAAGACCTGCTGGAGAAGAGTCCGCGCCAGGCCGGCGTCCGGCGTTACCTGATGCACCTTTACGCGGATGTATTGCATGACGCCGCAGGGGAGGAGCGGCATCGCCGCGCGCTGGAAGCCGCGGGCTCTTCCGGTTCGGCGCTCGCTCCGTCGCCGCCGTCCGGCTCGGGCGGGACGTTGCCGCGGGAGGGGAAATGAGCGCCATGGCGCGGTCCCTCTGGGCCGGCGTGGCGAGCGCGGCCGGCGCCGCCTATCGCCTGCTCGCCTGGATCTTCCTGCACGGGCTCGCCTACGATCTGCTGCAGCGCTGCTTCGGTCCCGCCTACGAGTATCTCCGGATGAAGCAGCGCTGGCTCGCGGCCCGGCGGGTCGCGCTGCGGCCGGGGGCGGTCCTGGACTATGCCTGCGGCAGCGGCTACATCGCGGAGGTCTTCGCGCCCGGCGAGTACGTCGGCGCCGACATCAACGGCAGTTACGCCGAGTTCGCGCGCCGCCGCTATCCGGCGCATCGCTTCGTGCATCTTCCCGGCGACGGCGCGACGCCCTTCGCGGCGGGCTCCTTCGACTGGGCGCTCTTGCTCTCGACGCTGCATCATCTGGACGACGGCACGCTCGCGCGCATTCTCCGCGAGTGCCGCCGGGTGCTGCGCCCGGACGGCCGGCTGATGGTGATCGATACGCTGCCCGCGGCCGACCAGCAGGCCTGGATCGTGCGCTTCATGATCCGCATGGACATGGGGGAGTGGTTTCGGACGGCGGCCGAGATGGAGGCCGCGTTTGCGCCGAGCTTCGT
>JACRIP010000089.1 GCA_016220045.1 Planctomycetota bacterium | reverse complement strand
GTACGAGTACGAGATACGATGGAGATGCGAGGTCGAGGCGCCGGTGTCCAGCAACCCCAGTTGTGGGTAACGATCAGGGGGAGGGGGGGGGGCGCGGAATGAACGAAACCACCGGGCGGCGGCGGCCGGTGCTACAGGTAGGCCTTGAGGAACTGGCGGGTGCGCTCGTCGGCGGGGTGGGTGAAGATCTCCTCCGGCTTGCCGGCTTCGATGACTTCGCCGCCGTGGAAGACCACGATCTGGTCCGCGACCGAGCGGGCGAAGCGCATCTCGTGGGTGACGACGATCTGGGCCATCCCCTCGGCGTGCAGATCGCGCAT
Organism: Planctomycetota bacterium; assembly: GCA_016220045.1. Taxonomy (GTDB): domain Bacteria; phylum Planctomycetota; class MHYJ01; order WSZJ01; family JACPWG01; genus JACRIP01. Next base: position 2,475 of record JACRIP010000089.1, on the reverse strand, counting down.
CACCCCGAGCACCTCGTCGACCAGCCCGGGGTCGAGCGCGGAGGTCGGCTCGTCATAGAGCATGACCTTCGGCTGCATGGCGAGCGAGCGGGCGATGGCGACGCGCTGCTGCTGGCCGCCGGAGAGCTGCACTGGGTAGACGTCGGCCTTGTCCGAGAGACCGACCTTGCGCAGCAGTTCGAGCGCGGCCGGGCGCGCCTCTTCGACCGATTTTTTTTGCACGATGCGCGGGCCGAGGAGGAGATTCTGGATGACCGTGAGATGGGGGAAGAGGTTGAAGCTCTGGAAGACCATGCCGGCGCGCAGGCGCAGTTCGTGCACGGCGGCGGCGACCTCGGCGGTGCGGCGGCCGTTGCCGGCCTTCATCTCCAGGGTGATGCCGGCGACCGTGATCTTGCCCGCGTCGAAGGATTCGAGGCCGTTCAGGCAGCGCAGGAGGGTGGTCTTGCCGCAGCCGCTCGGCCCGACGATGACGGTCAGTTCGCGCGGCTCGACCTCCAGGGAGGCGCCCTTGAGGATGCGATTGTCGCCGAAGGACTTGACCACGCCCTCGACCTTGACCACCGGCGGCGCCGGGGGGGAGGCGGGGGCGGGAGGCCCGGCGGGCGGAGGGGCGGAGGCGCTCATGAGGTAAATTCCTCAGTACTAGGCGGTGCGGTAGGCGGCGCCGAGCCGCTGCTCCAGCGTGCGCGCGAGGCGGACGAAGGGCAGGCCGAGCAGGAAGTAGATCGCGGCGGTGATGAGACCGTAGTTGATGTAGTCGTTGTAGGTGGCGGCGAGCTGGCCGTAGGTCTTGGTCAGCTCGACCATGGTGATGACGGAGACCAGCGACGAGTCCTTGAAGAGGGCGAGGAAGTCGTTGGTCACGGGCGGCAGGGCGACGCGCACGGCCTGCGGCAGGACGACGTGCCGGATCGCCTGGCGCGAGGACATGCTGAGCGCGAGGGCGGCTTCGAGCTGGCCGCGCGGGATCGAGAGAATGCCGGCGCGGTAGTTCTCGGCCTCGGAGGCGGCGTAGTTGAGGCCGAGGCCGAGGATGGCGGCCACCGGCGGCGAGAGCTGGATGCCGATATTGGGCAGGCCGTAGTAGATGAGGTAGAGCTGGATCAGGAGCGGCGTGCCGCGGACCAGCTCGATGTAGGCTACCGCGAGCCAGGGAAAGGGGGCGGGGGCGTAGAGGCGCATGAGGGCGAGCATCATGCCGACGAGCATCGCCACCATCATCGACGCGGCCGAGATGCCGAGCGTGACGCAGGCGCTGCGCGCGAGCAGCGGCAGGCTGGTGAGGTAGTCGCTGAGCCGGTCCCCGAGCGTGCGCTCCTGGTCCGTGTCCTTAAGGAATTGCACGTACATCGGCGCCGGGGCGCCCCCCGGACGCGTGTCCCCCAGGTACTTCGCGGTCTGTTCGTTCCACATTCCCCAGCGCTCGTAGATCCTGCGCAGGGTGCCGTCGGCGGCCAGCCGGTCGAGGATGCGGTTCAGTTCCGCCACCAGCGCCGTCTCGCCCTTCTTGGCGGCGATGCCGTAGCGCACTTCGCTCACCGGGTCGCCCACGAATTTCAGTTTGGGATTCGGCTTGCCGTAGTAGACGGCGATCGGCGAATCCATGAGGACGGCCTCGGAGCGGCCGATTTCCAGGTCCTCGTAGGGCGTGTGCTGACCGGAGTAGGCGAGCGTTTCGATCGTGCTCATGCCGCGGAGCAGGCGCTCGGCGAGGGAGGCTTCGAGCGTTCCGACCTTCTTCCCTTTCAGGTCGGCCAGGGAGTGAACGCCGTGTTCTTCGCGGCGCACGGAGAGTTGGAGGAAGGAGAGGTAGTAGGGATGCGTGAACTCGGCGGCCTGTTCGTTTTCCGGGGTGATTTCGAGGCCGTTCATCGCGATGTCGTAGTTGCCGGTATCGAGCCCGGGAAGCAACGACTTGAAGTCGTTCTGGACCATTTCCGCCTTCACCCCGAGCGCGGCGGCGAGGGCGTCGGCCAGTTCGACTTCGTAGCCGATCAGCGCGTCCTTGTTGCGCGGGTCGATCATGACGTAGGGCGCGCCGCCCTCGGCGTCGGAGCCCCAGCGGAGGACTCCGGCCTTGCGCAGGTCTGCGAGCTGGTCGGCGGAGGCCGACGGGGCGGCGGCGACGAGCAAGACCAACGTCAGGCCGAAACCGGCCAGCGCGCGAAACGATCGGCTGGATATCATACGACGGGTCCCCCCAGGATCCACGGCGCTTAGCGTCGTTCAACGGCGTTTAACGGCGTTTGACGGCGGGCATTTTACGGGAGCGCGTTGGGCGACGCAAGGGAATCGGGCCGCGCGGGTGCATGTCCGGTATCGCCGACGCGATTGTCCCATCGATCGCCGCCCCCGTGACGCGGAGTACTGGGTCGCCGCAGCGGGCGTACCTTGGCGGCAGCACGGCCTCGGTCGTCCTCGTATCTCGTACTCGTACTCGTACTCGAACGCCCTGGGCATTCGAGTACGAGT
>JACRIP010000649.1 GCA_016220045.1 Planctomycetota bacterium | reverse complement strand
GGTCCGGCCAGGCGTCCGCCGGGTACGACTTGACGCGGCCGCGACCGTCGAGGCGCAGGCCGAAGGCGTCGAGGTCGCTGCCGTCGCGGAAGGCCGCCGGGCCGCCCACCGAGCGCAGCACCTGCGCCGCGCCCGCGCGCGCTTCCGCCGGTCCCGCCAGCGCGCCCGCCAGGCCGCCGCCGGCCGCGGCCAGCGCCGCCAGAGCGCGCTCAGGCGGCGCGGGGAGGTCCAGCCCGCGCCCACAATCGGCTTCGACGCGCCCGCGCCCGAACCCGGCCACGAAGGTCGCCGCGTCCGGCCGGTCGATCACCTGCGTACGGCAAATGCCGGAGAGCAGCAGCGCGCCGTCGTACTCCGCCGCCCACGCGGCGTCGCCCGGACGCGCGGCGGACGAGCGCGCACCGGCGCCGCGGTAGCCCAGGCGCCCGGTCTCGCAGGGGTATTCCGGGAGCGAGACGACCGCGGGAATGCCGTCCGGCCCGCGCAGATCGCCAAACCGGGAGTCGGACCAGACGCGGTCGGTCTCGAAGTCGCGCTGCGAGGTCGCGCGCCAGACGTCGAAGAGCTTGACGGTCGCGCGCAGGGTGGCGCCGGCGACCGCGCGCCCGCCGACCGCCACGCGCCCGAGCGACTCGATCTCGTACCAGCCCATCGAGGAGAAGCAGAACTCGGTGCTGCTCGCGGTGAGGTCGGACTTGTCGATCAGCGTGGGCGCGCAGCCCGCCGTCCCGGTCCCGTCCGGGTCGGGCTCGGCGAGCAGGCGGTCGGGGTTGAGCTTGCGCAGGTTGGAATTGGGATCGAAGTTGGCGCGCAGCAGGTCCTTTTCGGCGCGGGTGAGGCCGCGCAGCCGGGAGATGACCTCGCGCGAGAAGGTCGTCCATTCGCTCCAGGGCCGGCCCGTGCGCCCGCTCGGCCGGTTGGCGATGATCTGGTCGGCGATGGCTTCGGCCCGGGCGCGCGCGATCGGACCGACCGCGAGCCGCGTCGCGCGCCCGGCGGCGTCCAGGGTATTCACCTGAGCAGCGAGCCCCCACAGGACGGCGACCAGGACCTCCTTGGGCGCGAGGTTGACGTCGATCGGGGCGCGCGGCTCGCGCGTCCAGCGCGGGGCCGCGGCGGACCAGCGGATGGCGCCGGGATCGACCCAGGCGCGGCAGGTCAGGAAATCGCGGACGCGCGCGAAGCGGGCCGCATCGCCGCCGAAGACGCGGGCGAGGATCTCTTCCTTGTCGCGGAAGCCGTCGCGCGGGCGCGCGCCGAGGAGCGCGGCGCCGAAGGTGAGTCCGTGAATGCGCCCGACGCCGACGATGTCGCCGAGGTTGTCGAGCAGGCGACCGAGGCTGGCGCTCGTGTCATTGACGTGGAGGGCGGCGGCGCACTCGACGATCTTGAGGGCGTAGGTGTCGGAGGCGGGGGCGAGCGTGCCGCCGACCACGCCGGAAACGGCGAAGCCGTGCGGCGCGCCGGCGGTCGGGAGGGCGAAGGAGATGCGGCGGGCGGTCTCGAGCGGCGCGGGGGCGGCGCCGTAGGGCCGCGTGCCGGCGGGGGCGGCCTGGAGCTCGCCGTAGGCGGCGGGATCGCGCGGATCGGAGGCGACCTGGCGGCGGGCGAGCGGGGAGGAGCCGAGCGCGTCCGGCGCCGGCGACGCATTGCGCAGCTCGGCGAGCGCGCGCTCGACGCCGGCTTCGGCCAGCATGCGCGCGCGGGCGGCGAGCACGTGATTGCGGGCGGTCTGGCGCTCGTTGGTGGTGATCCCCACGAAGGTCGTCGCGGTCGCGCTGAGCAGGCCGAGCATGCCGGTGACGAGTACGAGCGTGTGCCCGCGGCGCCCCTGGGGGCCGCGCGCGCCGCGCGCTTTGTCGGATTCTTGGACGGCAACTCGCATGACGACCTCGACCGCACGCCAACTTTGGAAGCGTACGCTCGGGGATTAGGCAAGGCTCATGCCGATTCGCTCACTGCTCGGCAAGCGAACACAACGGGCGAACCCGGCGGGAGTTCGGGCGGGGAAAATGTGAAGAAAGGAAACCCGGTGAGCGCGGGTGGCGTCAGGTGTAAGATCGGCCGTGCAAAGCGGCGTTTACGTCAGGGACCAGGGACCAGGGACCAGGGGGCAGGGGGCAGGGGGCGAGGGGCGGAGGACGGAGGTCAGGGACCACGGGACGGGGTCGACTGCCCCCTGATCCCTCTCCCCCTCTCCCTGACCCCTCGTCCCCGGAATTCGCTTGCCATCCCCCCTGCCGCCGCGTATGATGTTTTGTTTTGCCGCCCCCGTTTCCGGGAGTACCCCCCGTGCGGAGCCGCTCCATCTCGATCCGCGGGGCCCGCGTCCACAACCTGAAGAACATCGATCTCGACCTGCCGCGCGACCGGCTGGTCGTGTTCACCGGTCTGTCCGGGTCCGGCAAGTCCTCCCTGGCCTTCGACACGCTCTTCGCCGAGGGCCAGCGCCGCTACGTCGAGTCCCTCTCCGCCTACGCGCGCCAGTTCCTGGAGCAGATGGCGAAGCCGGACGTCGACCAGATCGAGGGCCTGCCGCCGACCCTCGCGATCGAGCAGCGTTCCGGCGCCGGCACCCCGCGCTCGACCGTCGCGACCACCACCGAGATCTACGACTACCTGCGCGTGCTCTTCGCGCGCGTCGGCCGCCCGCACTGCCCCTCCTGCGGCCGCGCGATCACCCACCAGACCCCGCAGCAGATCGTGGATCGCATCCTCGAATTGCCGCGCGACACGAAGTTCCTCCTGCTCGCCCCGCTGGTCCGCGGCAAGAAGGGCGAACACAAGGACATTCTCGAACGCGTGCGCCGCGAGGGGTTCGTGCGCGCGCGCGTGGACGGCGCGGTGATCGATCTGCGCGAGGCCCCGACCCTCCCGAAAAACAAGAAGCACGAGATCGAGGCGGTGGTCGACCGGCTGACCGCCAAGCCCGAGGCGCGCGCCCGCATCGCGGACTCGGTGGACCTCGCGCTCGGCCTCGGCGAGGACCTGCTGATCGTCAGCCACGAGGCGGACGGCCGCTGGCACGACACGCTCTATTCGCGCCGTTACGCCTGCCCGGACTGCGGCGTCAGCATCGACGAACTGGCGCCGCGGCTGTTCTCGTTCAACAGCCCCTACGGCGCCTGCCCGGCCTGCGCGGGCCTGGGCACGCGGCGCGAGCTGGACCCCGAACTGGTGGTGCCCGACCCGTCGCTCACGCTCGCGGCCGGCGCCGTCGAGCCCTGGCGCACGGCCGGCCGCCGCCTCAACCAGCATTACCACCGCCTGCTCGAGGAATTCGCGCGCGTCTTCGCCGTGAATATGGATCTGCCCTTCGGCTGCCTGAACGCCGAGCATCGGCGCATCCTGCTGCGCGGCGCGACCGCGGCCGACGAGAAGCGGTTCGGGGCGGGCTTCGAGGGCGTGCTGCCGAACCTGGCGCGGCGGCTCGAAGCGGCGGAGGGGGAGGCCACGCGGCGGTCGCTCCTCGCCTACACCAGCGAACAGCCGTGCGCGGCCTGCGCCGGCGCGCGCCTGCGCCCGGAGGCGCTGGCGGTGCGCATCGGCGGGGCGACCCTGCCGGACGTGGTGCGCCGCACCGTGGACGCCGCGCACGAATTCCTCGCCGGGCTGCCGCTCCAGCGCGAGGACAAGGTGATCGCCCGACCCCTGCTGAAGGCGGTGCACGCGCGCCTGGCCTTCCTGCGCGACGTCGGGCTCGGCTACCTGACGCTCGACCGGCCGAGCGGGACGCTTTCGGGCGGCGAGGCGCAGCGCATCCGGCTCGCTTCGCAGGTCGGTTCGGGGCTGGTCGGCGTGTGCTACGTGCTCGACGAGCCGACCATCGGCCTGCACCCGCGCGACAGCGGGCGGCTGCTCTTCACCCTCGAACGCCTGCGCGACCTGGGAAATACCGTGATTGTGGTAGAGCACGACGAGGAGACCATCCGCGCCGCCGACCACCTGGTCGAGATCGGCCCGGGCGCGGGGATGCACGGCGGGCGCGTGATCGCGCAGGGCGGGCTGGCCGAGCTGCTCGCGGCGCCGGACTCGCCGACCGGCCAGTATCTGCGCGGCGAACTGACGATTTCGACGCCGCGCCACCGGCGGCCGCTCGCCCCGGGTCGGGCGCTGGAAATCCGCGGCGCGCGCGCGCACAACCTGAAGAACGTGACGGTGAGCTTTCCGCTGGGCGGACTCCTGTGCGTCACCGGCGTGTCCGGGTCGGGCAAGAGCACGCTGGTCAACCAGATCCTGTATCGCGCGCTGTCGCGCAAGCTCTATCGCACGCGCGAGCGCGCCGGCGAGCACGACCGGCTGCTCGGCACCGACGACGTGGACAAGGTCGTGCGCATCGACCAGTCGCCGATCGGCCGCACGCCGCGCTCGAATCCCGCGACCTATACGGGGGTCTTCGACGAAGTGCGGAAGCTCTTCGCGCAGGTCAAGGAGGCGCGCATGCGCGGCTACAAGCCGTCGCGCTTCTCCTTCAATCTGCGGGGCGGGCGGTGCGAGGCCTGCGAGGGGCAGGGGACGAAGCAGATCGAGATGCACTTCCTGCCCGACGTGTTCGTGACCTGCGAGGAGTGCAAGGGTCGGCGCTACAACCGGGAGACGCTGGAGATCCGGTACAAGGGGAAGAGCATCGCCGACTGCCTGGACCTGCGGGTCGAGGAGTCGCTGAACTTTTTCGCGGCCTTCCCGAAGATCCAGGCGATGGTGAAGACGCTGGACGACGTGGGGGTCGGATACTTGACGCTGGGTCAGTCGAGCACGACGCTGTCGGGGGGCGAAGCGCAGCGGGTGAAGCTGGCGGCGGAGCTGGGGCGGCCGAGCACCGGGCATACGCTGTATGTGATGGACGAGCCGACCAGCGGGCTGCACATTGCGGACATTTCGCGGCTGATGCGGGTGCTTCACCGGCTGGTGGACCTGTGGAACACGGTGCTGGTGATCGAGCACAATCCGCACGTGATCAAGATGGCGGACTGGGTGATCGACTTGGGTCCGGAGGGGGGCGAGGCGGGGGGCGAGGTGGTCGCGGTCGGCCGGCCGGAGGAGATCGCGGCGTGCGAGCGGTCGCTGACCGGGCGGTATCGGCGGAGCTATCTGGGCATGCCGGCGGCGGCGACCCCCGGGGGGATGCCCG
>JACRIP010000648.1 GCA_016220045.1 Planctomycetota bacterium | reverse complement strand
GGGACCTGTCCGTGCCCTGAAGGAGGAGACTGTATTGTCTGTGTAGGAGTGGTATGGGATAGGACGTTCGCGAGGTCGGGTTTAGCGTCCGTCGATCACCGTATGGCCGCCGCCGCCACCGCCGCCGCCGCGCGCCTTGTTCTCGACCGCGCCCAGCTTGGTGCCGGAACCCATGATGATCGATTTCACCTTGTCGCCGTACAGGCCCACCGCGCCGATCAGGAAGATCGCCACCAGGGCCACGATGATGATGTATTCCGTCATGGAGGCGCCCGCCTCCGTGCGCTGATTCAGTCGAGCCCTCAGGTTCATCCCAGGTTCCTCCAGTTGTGCTCGCACCGGGTTCCGTCCCTAGGTTTCACGATCAGATCCGAGAGCGGGCCGGGCCACCTAGCGCGAGTTCATCTTCGACTGGACCTGGTTGAGCTTGGTCGTGCTGGTGCCGAAGAGTCCCTTGACCTTGTCGCCGAAGAGCCCGACCGCGCCGATCAGGAAGATCGCTACCAGCGCCACGATGATGATGTACTCGGTCATGCTCGCGCCGGTCTCACGGGTCATCTGGGTCTTGCGCGCCATCAGGTTCTTCAACATGGTTCTCACTCCTCACGCACGTCTCAGGGTAGTCGTTACCTTGTCCCATCTGGACGAGACACGTCCTTAGCAGCTCCCGTGCCGCTGAAGCCAACAACTTCGCGATTCGCGTAACCCATTCACAGATCGCAGGTTGCGCCCGGAGCCCACCCTCGAATCGGTGCCGATCCCCCCGCTCTGCTCCATCCAAGTTCTTGAGCAATCCCGAATTCTGGACGCGAGAGTACGCCCCCCTGAAACACCACAAGGCGGGTCGCCCGAAACCCTTGGAACGTCCAAGGCTCTCGGAGGACCCGCCTTGCGGGAGATCAGGTTCGGCGTGGAGAACTCCTGCGTGGGTCTCTTCGCCGGTTGCGGATGAACCAGAATCCACCGTTCACCGGCCACGGTTCACCGTCCACCGTCCACCGTCCACCGTCCACCGGCCACCGTCCACCGTCCACCGGCCACCGGCCACCGTCCACCGCTACAGCCCCTGCGGCGTGGTGTAGCCGGCGTGGAACCAGCGCTGGGTGCCGCCCCAGAAGATCTTGACCCAGGGCCAGACGTTGCCGTTGGTCAGGTACATCTCGCCGGCATGGGCGAGGCCGACCGCCGCGTGGCCGGTACTCGGGCCGGTGCGCACGTTCAGGCCGGCGGCCGTCACCTTGCGGGCGGTCACGCCCGTCAGGCGGGTCAGGTAACTACCGTGGCACCAACCGGTGTTCCCGGCGAACCAGATCTTGTGCCACACGCCGCTCTGGGTCATCGAGACGTAAAGCTGGCCGCTGTAGACGCCGCCCATGATCGGATTCCCCGTGCCCGGGCCGGTGCGCACGTTGAGCGCCGCCGTCGTGACCTTCATCCCCTTGAGCACGCCACTCGACGGGGGCGGGGCCGGCGCCGGAGCAGGGGCCGGAGCGACTCCCCCGCCGCCGCCGCCGCTCGTCACCAGCGCCATGTAGTGCGCCCAGTTCCAGTGCGGACCCGGATCCCAGTGATGACCCGAGCCGCCAAAGCCCGACCCGTCCGGGTCCGGCACTTCGTTGTGCCCGATGATGTGCGCGCGGTCCATCGGAATGCCGTAGGTCGAGCACAGCCAGCGCGTCAGCGCCGCCGATGCCGCATACTCTGCTTCCGTGAACCCGCCGGCGCCCGCGAACCCCGCGTGTTCGATGCCGACCGAACTCGTGTTGTACGCCCAGTTGCCGGCGTGCCAGGCAATGTCCTGATCCGCCACCATCTGGGTGATGTGCCCTTCGTAGCCGATCACGTAGTGCGCGCTCGCCGACGCGGCCGCATTCTGGAACCAGCCGATCGCCCCGGGCGCCCCGCCTTCGATGTCGTGAATCACCACGCGCGTGATGCCGCGCGGCCCCGAGTCCGTGTAGTTGCCGGAGTGGGCCGGCACCCAGGAGGTCGGCGGCTTGGGACCGGCCCAGGCCGCGCCGCTCCAGCCCACCAGGGCCAGAAGGGCCGCGACCACTCCCGTCCCCGTCCCCCGCCTCCACCCGCCCTGCCGCTCGTTCCTCACGCCGTCCATCTTCGTCTCCTCCGTTGGGCACTCACCTTTTTTTTCGAAACCCCCGAGCGACCGAGCGCGCGGGCACCGGACGACCGTATTCTCAAGCCCCGTGCCGCAGATGCAGCAAAATCCGCTTTACAGCGGCAACCCGCGCCAATACAATGACTTGCGCGCTACGACGAATTCCACTACCCGGCGTTTTCCGGCCTGTGCTGTAAATCACGGCTTACGGGCGCGGGGGTGCCGCTCGGGAGATCGCGATGACCCAACGCCTCTTTTTCGACGACGCGGAACGCCTCGAATTCGCCGCCCGCCTGCTCGCCCTCGAGCCCGCCGGCGACGGCTGCCGCGCCGTCCTCGACCAGACCGCGTTCTACGCCACCGCGGGCGGCCAGCCCCACGACACCGGCACGCTCGGCGACGCGCGCGTCCTCGAAGTGCTCGAAGAGGCGCCCGACCGCATCGTCCACCGCCTCGATCACGCACCGACCGGCGCCGTCATCGGCGGCACCGTCGCCGGCCGCGTCGACCGCGCGCGCCGCCGCGACCACATGGAGCAGCATTCCGGCCAGCACGTGCTCTCCGCCGCCTGCGCCGAGGCCTGCCGCGCCGAAACCCTCTCCTTCCACCTCGGCGCCGACGTCGCCAGCATCGACCTCGACCGACCCGGCCTCTCCCCCGACAAGCTCGCCACCGCCGAGGAACTCGCCAACCGCATCGTGCGCGAATGCCGCCCGGTGCGCCCCACTTTCCACACTGCCGAAGAGGTCGCCCGCCTGCCGCTCCGCAAGCCGCCCCAGGTCGCGGGTTCGATTAGGGTTATCACCGTAGAAGGCTTCGACGTCAGCGCCTGCGGCGGGACCCACGTGCGCTCGACCGGGGAAATCGGACAGATCCGGGTCGTCGGCGCGGAAAAGACCAAGGGCATGACGCGGGTGGAGTTCGTCTGCGGCGGCCGGGCGCTCGGCTGGGCGCGCCGCCAGGGGGCGACGCTCGACGCGCTACGCGCGGCGCTTGGGACGTCGGAGGCCGAGCTGGGCGCGGCCCTGGCGCGACTGCTCGCCGAGCGGGAGAGCGGGCGGAAGGAGCGCAAGGAGCTGGCGGAAGCGCTCGCGAACTACCAGGCCGCGGAGCTGCTGGCGGCGGCCCCGGTGGCGGCGGGCGGCGTGCGCGTGGTCGCGACCGTGCTCGACGGGCGCGAGATGAAGGAGCTGTCGTGGCTCGCCGAGAAGATCCGCAAGGCGGGGCGCGCGGTCGCGCTGCTCGGCGGGCGGGGCGAGCAGGCGGCCCTCGTGCTGGCGCGCGCGGACGGGATCGACCTGGACCTGCGCACGCTCCTGACGCAGATCCTGCCGCTCATCGAGGGCAAGGGCGGCGGCCGCCCGGAATTCGTGCAGGCGGGCGGCACCCGGCGCGACGGCGTGGCGGCGGCGGTCGAAGCCGCGCGCACGGCGGTCGCGGGGAAGTTGGGGAATGCGGAGTAGCTAGCCACCGAACACACGGAACACACCGAAACGGCTCTTTCTATTGGGTGATCGACGCCATGACTGCAACCGTCAGCGCCCCGGAGCGCCGCGAGTTCAAGACCGAGCTCAAGCAGCTTCTCGACCTCATCGTCCACTCGCTCTACACCAAGAAGGAGATCTTCCTGCGGGAGCTGATCTCGAACGCCGCGGACGCGATCGATCGCGCGCGCTACGAGGCGCTCACCAAGCCCGACCTGCTCGGGGGCGACTCCGACTGGAAGATCCGGCTGATCCCCGATGAGAAGGCCGGCACGCTGACGGTCTCGGACAACGGGATCGGCATGGCGCAGGACGCGATCGTCGAAAACCTGGGCACGATCGCCCGCTCCGGCACGCGCGAGTTCCTGGAGCGGCTGCGGCAGGCGGAGGCCAAGGACCGGCCGGAAATGATCGGCCGCTTCGGGGTCGGCTTCTACGCCTCTTTCATGGTCGCCGACCGCGTGACCGTGCTCTCGCGTCCCGCCGGCGGCGGGCCGGCCGACGCCGTCCGCTGGGAATCCGACGGACAGGGCGAATACACCCTGGAGCCGGCCGAACGGGCGACGCGCGGGACCGACGTCATTCTCCACCTGCGCGACGACGCCAAGGAGTTCCTCGCCGGCTGGCGCCTGCGCGAGATCGTGAAGCACTATTCCGATTTCATCGAGCACCCGGTCGTCACCGAGGTCGAGAAGGAGACGGAGGGGAAGAAGCGCACCGAGGAGGAGACGCTCAACTCGCGCCAGGCGATCTGGCTGCGGGCGAAGGCGGAGATCAAGGAGGAGGAGTATCAGGAGTTCTACCGACAGGTCTCGAAGGACCATGAAGACCCGCTGAAGACGATCCACATGGTGGCCGAGGGGACGATGGAGTTCCGGGCGTTGGTGTACCTGCCGACGCGCAAGCCGTTCGACTTCTACTGGCGCGAGCCGAAGGCGGGGCTGCACCTCTATGTCCGGCGCGTGCTGATCATGCACGAGTGCGACGAACTGCTGCCGGGCTGGCTGCGCTTCGTGAAGGGGGTGGTGGACTCGTCGGACCTGCCGCTCAACGTCTCGCGCGAGCTCTTGCAGCACAACCCGGTGCTGGCGCGCATCCGGACGGCGCTGGTCACGAAGGTGCTGAAGACGCTGGAGGAGCTGAAGACGAGCGAGCCGGAGAGCTACCTGAAGTTTTTCCGCGAGTTCGGATCGGTGCTGAAGGAGGGGGTCAGCCAGGACCCCGCGAACCGGGAGCGGCTGGCGGAGCTGCTGCTGGTGGAGACCACGAAGCAGGAGGCGGGCAAGCCGACGACGCTGGCGGAGGTGTTGGGGCGGATGCCGGCGGAGGCGAAGGAACTGCCGTACCTGATCGGGGAGACGCGCGCGCAGATCGAGCATTCGCCGTATCTGGAGGGGCACCGGGCGCGCGGCGAGGAGGTGCTGCTCCTGACCGACCCGATCGACGAGTTCGTGATGGAGTCGCTGGGCGAGTACAAGGGGAAGACGCTGACGGCGGCGGACCGGGCTACGTCGGCGGGCGACGAGGCGGCCGCGGAGGCGGCGAAGAAGCAGGCGGAGGCGGAGGGGTACACGGCGCTGCTGGGGCACCTGGCGGCGAAGCTGCCGGAGGTGAAGGAAGTGCGGCTGACGGGGCGACTGACGGAGAGTGCGGCGTGTCTGGTCGCGGACGGGGGCGCGATGAGTGCCTACATGGAGCGCCTGATGCAGCGGCTGGGGCGGGCCGGGGAGGCGCCGCCGCCGGCGAAGCGTGCGCTGGAGCTGAATCCGAGTCATGCGGCGGTGCAGGGGCTGAAGCGGATGTACGCGGCGAATCCGGAAGACCCGCGGATCGAGGTGGTGGCGGGGCTGCTGCATGACCAGGCGGTGCTGGCGGAGGGTTCGAAGCTGAAGGACCCGGCGGGTTTCGCGCGGCGGCTGAACGACCTCTTGGGGCGGGTCGTCACGTAGCCGGCGGGCGAAGGGAGGGGGGCGCGGAGGGGAGGGAGGAATGCGGAGTAGCTAGCCACCGAACACACGGAACACGCCGAGAGGGCATTTTTTTTGTGTGGCTGAGTGGCAGGCCGCGCCGCTCGGCCGGATCCGCCGGATGGGCCCGCTCCGAGGCGCCGTTCGCCACCCTCGCGGCCCAGCGCTTCCGCCCTGGCCGGGCAACGGTGGACGGTCTCGCTCCGACCTCGTTCGTAGTTCCGCCTTCAGGCGGAACGAAGGGCCACTGCGCGTGGCATGCGGCCGGAGTCGCAAGATGGGCCCCTCGGGCCACGCCGGGGCGGGCATAGGGGTCCGCCCCTACCAAGAGCCGTGGCAGGACGTAGGGGCGGACCCCCGTGTCCGCCCCGGCGAGGCCTGGCCGCCTCCGCCCCGGATCGGCCAGCTCGCCAAGCCACAGGCGCACAGGCCGGGCGCCGCAGGGCCCCCACCCGGCTACGACTCCGCCGGGACGATCCACGTGATTACGACCGAGTCCTGGCTCGCGCTCCGCAGCGTCTTCCCATCGGGGGCGAAGGCAAGCGCGAGCACGTGACTGCCATGCCGCCCGAAAGAGGCGACGGGCTTCCCGCTGGGGACCTCCCAGAGTTGTACCGTGCCCTCCCTCCCGCCGGCCGTCGCAAGCCGCTTCCCGTCCGGCGAGAACGCAAGCGAACCGGACGAGTAACGCACCCAGTCGTAGTCCAGGGTCGCGACCAGGTCGCCCTCGGGAATGCGCCAGAGTCGAGCCTTGCCGTCCGACCACCCGCTGGCGAGCAGGCTACCGTCCGGCGCGAAGGCCAGGCAGCCTACCCATCCCTGGCCGGCGAGAGTGATCCTCGGCTCGCGCGTCGCGACCCCCCAGACCCGGTTCCCGCTCGCAAGCAGTTTTCCGTCCGGGGAAAACGCCGCCGCCCAAACGCCGCGCTTCTTCTCCTTCAACCAGCCCAGGAACTTGCCGCTCGGGAGCTCCCAGAGCCGAGCCTCCTTCCGGTCCAGCCCTGCCAGGGCGAGCGACTTCCCATCGGGCGCAAACGCCAGCGCCTTCAGGCCGTGGACGACGTTGTGGGCAGAGATTCCGTCCAATTTCGCAAGGAGCTTTCCGCCCGGGAGCTCCCAAACCAGAAGCTGGTCGAACCAATTCGCACATGCCAGCAAGTTCCCATCGGCCGAGAACTCGAGTGCAAGGGCGTGCTCGGCCCCCATTTCAAACGTGGCCCGCAGGGACTCGCTCGCAAGATCCCAGAGCCGGAGGCGGCCGTCCCACCCGGCGCACGCCACGGTCGTGGCAGCGGGCGAGAAGGCGATGGCCGAACTCGCGCGGGTCAAGCCCTCCGGCGAGAAGGACTGCGCCGAGCACAGGGTGGCGGAGGCAGCAGACTCCCCCAGCCACTCGCGCAACGTCCGCGCGAGAGCGGTGGCGTCCGCATTGTCGACGGAGAAGGTGTGTTGCCCGCGATTTCCAACGTCAACATCGAGTCCGGGAAACTCGCCCCAGTGCAACTGCGTTCTGGCTGCAAGGATGGGGCCGCTCTGCGGGAACGGAATCGAGTCCACGACCCAGACCTTGCCGAACGGAAGGCGTCGCTCGACCCGTAGAATCGGCCCTTCCGGGACCTCCATCCTCTGCAGGGCACATGGCGCCCGCCCAAGGAGAAGCAGGTTGAGCAGTCCACCCGGATTCTCGAAGCCCGCGCGGACTGCGACGACTCCAATCACGCTTGCCAGAGTCCAACCCACCGCGCAGCGGAGGATCGTCCAGACGCCTGGAGCCTGCAACAGCTCACATAGCGTGAGCGCGGCCACGGCTCCCACGAAAGCGAGGAATCCGATCAGGCACGCGACACCGACCAGCGCTCCGGCACTGTCCGCGATCGACCAGACCCGAAAAAGGATCTCGTTCTCCCGAATCGTGATCGCCTGCGACTGGTATTTCATACGCCGTAGCGCATCCGACCGTAGATGGATCTCGTCAAGCGATTCCCCGATAACGACGCGTCCCGCACGGTTCGCCGTTCCGCATCGTCCTCCGAGTGCAGGCGAGGACGCCTGCACCACAACCACGTCAGACCTCGCGACGTACTCCGAAGTACTCGGAGCCCTTGTGGCGCAGGCGTCCTCGCCTGCGCCGCGAGGTCAGCAGCGTTGGGGTCCCGTGGGCTTCGTCCGCTCACCGGATCCTGGAGCCCACCGCCGAATCCGGCTCATGCGACAGCCCATTCAGGGGAAACCGCCGGGCGCACATCCCGGGCAGGGGCCCCTCGACCCGCCTGAAGCGGCTGTCGTCCAAGGTCCGCGCCGGGCTCGCCGCGTGGTGCCTGGCGAGAATCGTCCGTAGGGGGCATCCCTTGTGGCCGCACCCTCGTGGCCGACCAGGCAACGATTGCCGGCCATCCCACCATGGGGCGGGCACAAGGCCCGCCCCTACAAGACCTCCGGTGTTGCGAGGTCCACTGCCCCTTCCAGGGCTCTTCCGACAGCCTCTCCGCGCGGAAAGGCAAACGCGATCGGTGCCAGACCGTCCACCGTTTCGACGCCGGGTCCGAGCCTCCTCCGAGCACCCCCCGCTCCGGCCGCTCAGCCATTCAAAAAAAAGTCGTCCTCTCGGTGTGTTCCGTGTGTTCGGTGGCTATCTACTCCGCATCGGCCACCCAGCCCCGCCCCCCCCCCCTCCTACCCCACCCGGCAGGCTTCGCACGGGCACAGGTCGCGCAGCAACCGGAACGAATACAGCCCGGTGTCGTGCCCGTCGCTCCACTGGAAGCGCACCGCATACAGGCCGACCGGCTCGAAGCGCGCGATCTTGATGTCCGGCGCGATCGACTTCGGGTCCAGCCGCCGTTGCCCCGTGAACTCGTCCACGCAGCTCGCGCACGGACAGCGCTCGCGCAGGTACTTCAGCGGGAAGGGACTCACGTGCCCGTCCCCCCAGGTCCACTGCAGGAGCCCCTCGCCCACCTTCGTCACGTCCGCGGGCGAGGTCATGCGCGGATCCTCCACGGGCTCGCCGCCGCCGCCGCCGCCATGCCCCGCGCACGACGCGCCCTCCGCACAGGCATGCTCCCCGCCCCCCGCCGCCCCGGCGGCCCCCGCCGCCGGCCCCCCGGCCGCCGCCCCCGGCTCCCCCGCGGCCCCCGGTTTCCCCGACTCCCCTTCTTTCCCCTTCCAGCCCGACAGATGTCGCAGCGGCTCCTGTGACGGCTTCATGGCTCGTTTCTCCTCTGCTCTCCGTCCGCCCGCAGGCGCACGGGCTCACGCCGGCAAACCCGTCAACCGCAGGGTCGCGACCTCTCCGGTGGCCGGGTCGTACGTGCGAATCGCGTGGTTATTGGTGTCCGCAATATACAGAATATTCCCGAGCACGGCGACGCCCGCAGGCTCGTGAAAGCGCGCCCGGCGCCCGTCTTCGCTCCCCGGCCGGCCATCGCCGGCGACCGTCGTCACCGTCCGCTCCGCCGGGTCCACGACCTTGAGCTTGTGGTTGTAGGTGTCCGCCACCCACAGCCGGCCGTCGTGCCACACGCAGCCGAGCGGATGCTGCAACCGGACCATCGCGCCGCGGCCGTCGCGGTCCCCAAACTCGAACAGCCCCTCCCCCACGACCGTCGAGACGAAACCCTGGGGATCGAGATCGACGGCGCGAATGCCGCTGACCTCCGCGTCCGCCACGAACAGGCAGCCGTCGCCGAGCGCCAGGCCGCTGGGCTGCGCGAAGCTCGCCTCCGCGAGCGGCCCGTCGACGATCTCCTCGCGCCCGTCGCCCGCGTGCGCCTCGATCGTCTTCTCCCTCAGGTGAAGCACGCAGATCTGGTGCGCGCCGGCCATGGCGACGAAGAGGCGCCCGCCCACGACCGCGAGGTCCCACGGCGAGTTGAGGGCGACCTTGGTCGCCTTGCCGCGGCTCAGCGGCCCGCGCCCCTGCTTGCCGGTGCCGGCGACCGTCCGCACCGTCGCGCCGCCCAGGTCGACCGCGCGGAGCGCATGATTGCCGGCGTCGGCGACGAAGAGCGTGCCGTCGCGCAACGCCAGCCCCTGCGGCTGCCGGAAGCAGGCATCGACGCTCGGGCCGTCCACGAACCCCGCCACGCCGCAGCCATAGGCCGCGACGACGCGGCCCGCCGGCTCGACCTCCAGCACCCGGTGATGATTCGTGTCCGCCACGAACAGCCGCGCCGGCTCCGTGCCGGCGCAGAGCTTCCCGGGAAACGCGAGGATCGCGGGCAGCGCGCGCTCGCGGCGGAAGGACCGCGGCCGCCGATCGAGCGACTCGCGGGCCGTCGCCTGCTCGACCTCGTGCGCGATCAGGTGGTCGAGCAGGTCGAAGTGCCCCTCCCCGGACACGCCGCCGATCAGGTTGCCCTCCGGATCGATGAGCGCGAGCGTCGGCCAGCCACGGACGCCGTAGGTGCTCCAGATCGCCATCTCCGCGTCGTTCGCCACCGGGTGCTCGATCTCGTGGCGCAGCACGGCCGCGCGCAGCCCTTCCGGGTCCTTCTCGGCATTGAACTTCGCGGAGTGGATGCCGATGACCACCAGCACGTCCCGGTATTTTTTTTCGAGCCGCTTGAGGTCCGCGAAAACGTGGAGGCAGTTGATGCAGCAGTAGGTCCAGAAGTCGAGGAGGACGATCTTGCCGCGGAGATCGCGCAAGCGGAGAGGGGAATCGGTGTTGAGCCAGCCGACTTCGCCGTGCAGCTCCGGGGCCTCGACGCGCGGCGTCATGATGGACTCTTTTCCAGCGGCCGGCGGGAGCACGGGTGGGCGGGCGGGTGGGCAGGAGCGGGCGGCCGGGGCGGCGAGGGGTCGCCGCGCCCAGCGCGCGCCGAGGGAGCCTGGCGGAGAGGCAGGGATTCGAACCCTGGGTACAGGAGTAAACCCGTACAACGGCTTAGCAAGCCGCCGCAATCGACCACTCTGCCACCTCTCCGCGGCGGCTGAAAGCGCGGGGAACCCTATATGAATCGGGTCCGGTTTTCAAGAGATTTCCGGGCGCATGGGCGCCGCCGGGATTCGCGACGCCACCGCCCCGGCCGCGGAACCGCGGCCGGCTACTCGCGCACGTAGCGTACGGCAACTCCCGTAATCGTCGGCCGGTACTCCAGGCTGCCCTTGTTGGAGCGCGGCCGGACCTTGAAGAGCAGCATCCCGGCCGCGCGCTGGCCGTCGGTCATGGCGCGGGACTGCAGCACGCCGCCGGCCAGGAGCCCGCTCGCGCTCGCGCTCGACTCCGCGGGGTACTCGCGCCCATCCGCCTTCCAGACGAAAACGCCGGGGCCGATCGCCAACTGCGGATAGCCGTGGTTTTCGAGGAGCACGCGGGCGAGGACGTACTCCTCGTTCGGCCGCGCCTGATCGGGCGGCAGCGAGAAGTCCTCCTGGGTCCATTTCACCAGCACGAAGCGACCGGCCTCTTCGCGTCGCTGGTTTTCGTTGCGCGCGCCCTCGGCCTGCAGGGCCTGGGCGTTCTGCCGCCGCGGGTCGGCCGGGTTGCCGGGCGTTCCGGCGCCGCCGCCCGCAGTGGGCGCGCCCCCGGCGGCGACGGGCGCGGCGCCCCCCTTGACCCGGGGCGGAAGGGGTTGTACGGCAGTTCCTGTACCCGCGCCGCCGGCGGTCGGGGCCGGCGCGCGGTCGTCGGCCCGGGAGAGCAGGAACCAGACGCCGCCCATGGCGATCAGGCCGACGGCGGCGACCCACAGCCCCTTGCGCGACGATCCACCGGCCTTCGCCGCGGGCAGCGGGCCGGGCACGCGCACGCCCGAGGC
>JACRIP010000088.1 GCA_016220045.1 Planctomycetota bacterium | reverse complement strand
GCCGCGCCGAGCTACGAGCCGGCCGACCTGCCCGGCTACCATCCGGGTCGGGCCGCGCGCGTCCTGCTCGGCGGCAAGCCCGTCGGCACGGCCGGGGAGTTGCTGGAGGCGACCGCCGCGCGCTACGACCTGCGGCGCGCCCCGGCGGCGCTGGAGATCGACTTCGCGGCGTGGGTTGCCGCCCTCGGTCCCGAGCCGATCTACCGGGAGTTCTCGCGCTACCCCGAGGTGCAGCGCGACCTCGCCTTCGTGCTCGACGACGGCGTGACCTGGCGCGAGCTGGAGAGCTGCGCGCGCGCGGCCGCGCCGGGCGACCTCCTGGAGGGCCTGCGCTTTTTCGATCTCTACCGCGGCAAGGGCGTGGCGGAGGGGAAGAAGAGTCTGGCCTTCTCCCTGACCTTCCGTGCGGCCGATCGCACCTTGACGGGGGCGGAGGTCGATGCCGCCGTGCAGGGCGTGGTCGCGGCGGTGACGCAGCGCTTCGCGGCGACGCTGCGCGCCTAGGCGGGAGGGGCTGGCAGGGGCGGGCGCGGGCACGGGTCCGTTCGCGCGGGGATCCCGCGGTCCTAACCTGCGCGCGGAAAATGGGTTGCGGCCCGCGCCGGCCCCCGCCCGGAGCGCCGGACCGCGCGCCGCCGGGGGCGGGCGCCGCGCCGGGAGGCGTGCATTTTCCTTGACGCGTTTTACCGGCCCCGATAGAATTCGCCACCACTTGTAGCGGTACCACGTTCCGACGGATGGGCGACAGCAGCTCCGGTCGGCAGCCGCGCGCATGAGCGAGGCACCGGCGGCTCTCTCCCCGGATCCGCACGCACGACGGAGGGCGCCCGGAATGGCAGGGAGCAAACTCGGCGAAATGCTCGTTCGCGAGAAGTCGATCACCGACGAGCAGCTCAAGATGGCCGTGACCTTCCAGAAGTCGGTCGGCGGCCGCCTCAGCGCGATCCTGGTCAAGCTCGGCTTCATCTCGGATGAAAACCTGACGGCCTTCATTGCGCGCAAGCAGGGGCTGCAGGTCGCCGAGCTGGATGCGATGATCATCCCGATCAATCTGGTGAAGAAAGTCCCGCGCAAGATGGTCGAAGAGCACATCGTGATCCCGATCGCGTACAAGGACGGCGTGCTCACGCTGGCGACGAGCGATCCGACGGACTTCGAGTCGGTCGAAGCGATCCAGTTCGCGACCAATTGCAAGATCGAGGTGGCGCTGGCGACGAAGGCGTCGATCACGCGCGCCCTGAATCGAGTTTTTGCCGAGGCCGAGGCCCCGGAGCACAAGTCCAAGGAGGACCTGCTCAAGGACCTGACCGATGCGGCGCCCAAGGTCGCGACCCCGCGACACCAGGCGTTCGACGACCTGAATCAGGCGCAGCTCGTGCGCAAGGTGCTGATCCCTCTCCTCCTCGAAAAGGGGGTCATCACCGAGGCGGACCTGAACCGCAAGGCGCGCGAGCTGGAGCAGCACAAGGAAGGGTAAGCGGCCCGGATCGGGCGAATCCAGGAGAGGTGAGCTGGACGGTTTCGCTTCCCGCAGGAAGGATTTCGAATGCGAGAGTTGACGCTTTCGGACTTCAGCAAGGCGCTCGCCGACTATACGGACAAGGACGAGAAACGGGCGGAAGAGTTCCTGTCCGGGATGGTCAAGGCGGTGCAGGAGTCGGTGGCCTCGGACCGGGGCATCGAGCTGGCGCCGCTCGGGCGGCTGGTGATCCAGCTCGCGGACGGCGGCGGCGAGACCGCGGTCACCGCGCAGGCGGATTTCACGCGCGATCTCGGCGGCCGGCTCAATATTCCACCTGAGTCCGCCGACAACATCCTGAAGGCCTTCCTCGCCAACCTGCAGAAGGAACTCCTGACCTCGAAGTGCGCCAAGATCGACGGCTTCGGGGTCTTCGAGATCAAGCGCGACAAGGCGAAGATCCAGCGCGACGAGAAACACGGACACAAGCTCGTGGCCCCGGCCAAGAAGTCCTTCCACTTTGCGCCCGACGCGACCCTCAAGCCCGGCCTGAACACGAGCATGCTGGTGTTCGAGATTGCGGCGGACTTCCGCGCCAAGGTGGAAGTCACCAAGGCCTCGGGGATCCTGCTCGCCGTGCCCGAGCACGACTTCTTCGTGAAGACCCTGGAGTCGTACTTCCGGAAGGCCGGCTGGCACACGGCGGCGGCGACCAGCGTCGTGGACGCGCTCAACAAGCTCGACAGCGAGGGCACCTTCCTCGTGATCCTCGACAGCACGCTCAAGGGCTACCAGAAGCTCTGCGAGACGCTGAAGACGAACAAGGAAACGAGCTTCGTGCCGCTGATCATCCTCTTCAACAAGGGCGTGAACACCGACCAGCCGACGGAGTTCATGATCTGCGGCGACGAGCACATCGTGCAGCCGTTCGAGATCCGCAAGCTGCTGAACATCTGCGACAGCGAGCTGGTGCGTTCGGCCGAGGAAGAAGCGATCTTCGAGCACCAGGTGCTCTTCCAGTTCCCGACCGAGGACGCGCATCTGGACAAGGCGAACGAGTTCGGGCATCGGCTGTTCGAGAAGAGCGGCATGGCGGAGGAGGACCAGGTGGCGCTGTGCGCGGCCTTCCGCGAGGCGATCGGCAATGCGGCGCAGCACGGGAACAAGTATCGCCGCGACAAGAAGATCGAGATCCTGTACCTGCTGGACAAGGAAAAGATCACCGCGATGGTGAAGGACATGGGGCAGGGGTTCGATCACAACCGGTACGTGAACCGCGGGAAGGCCGGCGATGCGCTGACGGCGGCGCGCGAGCGGCACTAGGATGGGTAGCTGGGCGGCCTGGGGTTCATGCTGATGCTGAAGTGCGTCGACCGGCTGGAGTACAACGACGTCGGCAACTCGGTGACGCTGACGAAGTACCTGGTGCGGCCGGCGGGCAGCGGCGACGAAGGCGGGGGCGGCGAGGGCGGATAGGGGAGTCGCCTGACGACGAGAAAAACCGACCGGCG
>JACRIP010000672.1 GCA_016220045.1 Planctomycetota bacterium | reverse complement strand
TCCGCGACGGCGTTGTACGCCACGCCCGGCGGGGTGTGGTTCTCGGCGCGACAGGCGACCGTGCAGGCCTTGCAGCCGACGCAGCGCCGCAGATCGATCAGCATGCCGTAGCGCGCGACGGTCTTGGCCGCGCCGCCCGCCACCCCCGCGGGCCCGGCCGCGCCGACCGGCGTCGGCGGCTCCGCCGTCGACCGGCAGCCCGCCAGACCCAGCCCTGCCGTGGCAAGCGCCAGTCCCGCGGCCGCCCGCACGAACTCCCTCCGGGTGTCCACGTTCCCTTCCGTCTGCATGTAATACCCTTTCCTTTCACCTGGTTCGAGAAGCCGGCGCGCCGGGCGGCGGACACCGGGTGCCGACCGCGCGTCGGGCACGGGACTCCGCGGCGCACGCTACGCAAAATCCGTGACCCTTGCCGGACGCCGGAGAATGTGCCGGAATCTGCGTACTTCGCCCGCCCCCGGGAAGCGCGCTCCTCCGGAGTGGGTACGGAACTCCGGGGAAAGTACGGTGAGGAGGGCTCCCCGGGGATGTGGGGAATTCGACCGGGCGCCGGCGGACGCCGGGGGGAGGGTGGGGCGTCACCGAGGAAGCGGCGGGAAGGTCGGGGGGGGTATCCGGTCCACGCCGGAGCGACTGGCGCGCACGCCCGGTAGTGGCGCGCCTTGGCCTGTCACCCGTAGCCGGAGGCGAGGGGGGATGCCCGCCCCGCCGGCCACAGGATTCGGCTGCTCCGGGCGACCACCAGGATCGCCCCTACGCACGAGTCGGAGCCGCCGCAATCACGGCCGGCAGGGCGCTACTTGTCTGACCTGAGATCGGTCAAGCCGCACTCGATGGCGAAGCGGACGAGATCGGCGCGGGTCTTGAGGCCGGCCTTGCCCATGAGGTTGGCGCGGTGGGATTCGACGGTGCGTTCGGAGATGTGCAGCCGGCCGGCGATCTCGGCGTTGGTATGGCCGCGGGCGAGGAGGGCGCAGACCTCCTGCTCGCGCGGAGTGAGGAGGTCGGCGCGGGAGGGCGCCGCGGCGGTCGCGGCGCCGGCGCGGCCGCGGGCGGGGGCCGCGAGCAGCGCCGCCGCGAGCGAGGGGTCGACATAGCGCTCGCCGCGGGCCGCCGCGCGCACCGCCTGCGCAAGGTCGGTGGCGGTCGACTTCTTGAGCACGAAGGCGCGCGCGCCGATGCGGAACAGCTCACGCAGGTAGTGTTCGTCCTCGTGCATGGTCAGGATGACGATGGCGCGGGACGGTTGCGCCGCGAGCAACTGCTCCGCGACCTTGGCGCCGGGAAGGCCGGGCATGCTGAGGTCGAGGATCACGACTTCCGGATCGGCTGCGGCTACGGTCATGACGGTATCCGGCCCGTTCGCGGCCTCGGCCACGACCACGAAGTCGTGCTCCTTCTCGAGCAGCATGCGCAGGCCGGTGCGGAAGATCGCGTGGTCGTCCGCGATTACGAGGCGGATGGGCACGGCACGGCCTCCGGGGCGAGGGGAATGCGGGCGCGCACGGTCGTGCCGCGTCCGGTGATCGATTCGATGGCGCAGTCGCCGCCGACCAGCGCGGTGCGCTCCCGCATCCCGAGCAGGCCGAGACCCGGCCGGCCCCCCGGGCGCACGCCCCCGGCGGCCGCCGCAGCGGGGTCGAACCCCGCCCCATCGTCTTCGACGAGCAGGGTGATGTCCGCAGGGCTGCGCAGAAGCACGACGCTGGCGCGCGTTGCCCGCGCGTGCCGGAGCACGTTGGCGAGCGACTCCTGGGCCACGCGAAAGAGCGTCAGCTCGATCGCGCCCGGCAGCCGGCCGACCCCGGGCGGCGCGCTGTATTGGTAGTCCACGGCCAGCCCCGAGCGCTGGGCGGTCTCTTCCACGTGGCGCGAGAGGGCGGAATCGAGGCCGTAGTCGTCGAGGATCGTCGGGCGCATCCCCCAGGAGAGCCGCCGCACCTCCTCGATCATGCCGCGGATGCGGTCCACCATTCCGGTACACAGCGCGCCCGACGAGTCGCAGCAGCCGCGGCACGGACAGTCGCCCTGGAGGGTCATGAGCAGGGCCAGGAGCGACTGGCCGATTTCGTCGTGCAGCTCGCGGCTGATCGCCTTGCGTTCGTCCTCCTGCACCTGGAGCAGCCGTTCGATCAGCGCCGCGCGCAACCGCTCCTTCTCGCGCACTTCGCGCCGCGACTCCTCCAGCCGCTCGGCCATCCGGTTGAAGGCCTGGGCGAGGCCGCCGATCTCGTCATCGAAGACGGCGCGCGCGCGCACGTCGAAGTTCCCCTTGCCGATCTCGCGGGCGGAGTTCGCGAGCTGACGCATGGGGCGGGTGAGGATGTGGGCAAGCAGCCCGGCGAGCCCCATCCCAATCGCGGCGGCGAGGGCGAGCGCGCCGAGCACGCCGCGCGTGACCTCCTCGAGGAAACCGGTGACCGCGAGGTCCGAGAGGCCGACCTCGACCGTCCCGACGTAGCCGTTGAGAATGGGGCGGGCGGTATCGAAGATCCGGCCTTCGGCGGTGTCCAGCACCAGGACCGCGGGCGGGCCCGGCGTGACGCCGGAGCGTAGATCAGGTGTTTCCCGTAATCGCGCGACGTCCGGCGGCACGCCGTGGGCAAAGGTGTGGGCGACCACTTCATTGGACGAGTCCCGCACGAGGGCGTAGCGCAGGTCGCGGGAACGCGACATCTCCCGATCGAGGGCTTCGCGAACCTCGATCAGGTCGCCGGTCACGCGCGGTCGCTCGAGCCGGGTCGCGAGGGAGGCGGCCAGCGCGTGCGCCCGCGACTCGAGCATGCGGTAGAGGAAGCGCGACAGGCTGCCGTGCACCTGGAGCAGGATGATGCCGCCGAAGAGCAGGGCGACCAGGACGCCGATGCCGAGGATCTTCAGCAGGATCGACACGGAGAGCAGGCGCCGCCAGGCCGCGAACAAATGGGCGGGGAGCCGCCCGGTGGCGCGCATCAGCGGGACTCCCAGGCGTCGGCCGCGCGGCGCACCGAGTCGTAGATGCGCGGGTCGGGCAGGAAGAAGCGGTCGATGCCGACCCGGGAGAGCGCCTCGCGTCCGGCCGGGTCCTCGTGCATGGCCAGCAACGCCGCCTGCACCTGTTCGCGCAGGAGCGCGTCCATGCGCGGGTGGACCACCAGGGGCGGCATGCCGAAGGCCGGGGATTTCTGCAGGATGCGCACCAGGCCGGCCAGCGGCGGATCGTCGCGCACCATCTGCTCGTAGACCAGACTATCGACGGCGGCGCCGTCGACGTACGCCGAGGCGACGGCCTCCAGCGAGCGATCGTGGCTGCCGGTGAGCACGTGGTCGGAAAAAAAACTCTCGGGCGCCTGCCCGTGTTCGATCAGCCAATTGGCAGGATAGAGCCAGCCGGAACAGGAGAGCAGGTCCGCCGAGGCGAAACGCCGGCCGGCGAGATCGAGAAGCGACTCGGCCTTGGAGGCCGCGGGCACGATCAGGAGGGAGTGGTAGGTCTCGGCGCCCCCTACGACCGGCGCGGCGAGGAGTTGCATGCCGAAGGTGCGCTCGCCGCGGACGAAGGCGTAGGTGCAGGCGAAGGCGAGGTCGCAGCGGCGCAGACGGACCAGATCGTTGACCTGCTCGTAGGTGTCGCGATGGACCAGCACGGGCGTGCGCCGGACGCGCGCGGCGAGCCAGCGGACGAAGCCGTCGTAAAGCTGGATCGAGCGCTCGGGCGAGATCACGGGCGCGATGGCGACGACCAGCGGGGGCGGCGCCGCCGGGTCGGGGTCGGGACCGGCGCCGTCGCCGGTCGTGGCGGAGGCAGTGGCCGGGGCGGGCTCGGTCAGATCGATCCGGCCCTGCGGCTCGAAGCGCGAATCGCGCCGATTGAGCAGCACGAAATGCACGAGGGCGGCGAAGAGGAGCGCAAGGCTGCCGGCGGCGAGGAGGGGGAGGAGGAGGCTGCGCCCGAAGCGCCGCGCGGGGTGGCGGGCGGTCGCCCAGACCTGATCCCGTCCGAAAGAGACGCGCCGGTTCATGCTCCCCCTCCCGGTTCGAGCGACGAACGCCCGCGAATGGACCCGGTGGAATCCCCCGTGCGCGTTCCCGTCCCCTGGGCGGGTGCGGCGAATTCCCCACTTCGGTCCGGTTTCCCAACCTCGCAAGGTCACGCTCAAGCGCCGTGCCGCGGTCTAGCATTGTAGTGCCAGGCTGGACTCGCCCCCGGGGGCGGAGTATACTTCGTCATCCAACGAAACATCGGAGATGACTCATGGAACAGGCCGTTGGCATCGCGAAGGCGCTGGGCGACGCCGGCCGTTTGCGGCTGCTCATGGCCCTCCGCGGGCGCGAGCTGTGCGTCTGTCAGCTCCTCGAGCTCCTGCGGCTCGCGCCGTCGACGGTCTCGGTGCACCTGGCGGTCCTGCGCCGCGCGCGCCTCGTGGCGGCTCGCAAGAAAGGCCGGTGGGTCTACTACCGCCTGCCCGACCGCGGCGCCCCCGAGCCGGTGCGCCGCGCGCTCGCCTGGGCGGCCGCGACGCTCAAGGGTGAGCCGACGATCGACGCGGATGCGCGCCGGCTGGAGACCGTTCTGGCCTGCGAGCCCCGAGCCCTATGCCGGCGCCAAGTGCGGCGGCAGAATCCCGGGCGCGCGGGGAAGGGAAGGTGAGCTGAGGCTCGCTTTCCGGGCCGGCATGGGGCGCTCCGGCCTGAACGTTGCCCACAAGTCCGGGCTGGACACCGTACCGATGGGGCGGGGCTCCGCAGCGACCGCCCCGCTGGCGTCCGCATAGCTTGGTTTGTAGTACCGGGCTTCAGCCCGGGTTCGTCGCCGGCCTTCAGGCCGGCTGCCCACGGCGTGGTCCGGGCCGGAGGCGGATCGAGCGGCCCGCCCCGGTGCGCGCGTCGAGGGTTGCCGGGCTGAAGCCCGGCAGACAAACCCGGGCTGAAGCCCGGTACTACCAGCCTCCAAGCCCTTCCCCACTGGAGCGAGTGTCTGGTCTCCAGCCGCCGAGTTGTGGGTAACGATCGGCGCTCCGGCCCCCCCCCCCACACGGGCTCAACCGGCTATCCCGAGACGACGAGGAGACGCGATGGCGACGACAGCGCCCGCGGCTGGACAGCCGCTCGGGCAATCACCTTGCCACGGCGCGGAGCGCGCGGGCGGCAAGCTCAAGGTCCTCTTCCTCTGCACCGGCAATTCCTGCCGCAGTCAGATGGCGGAGGCCTGGGCGCGGGCGCGGTGCGCCGACACGCTGGAAGTCTGGTCCGCCGGCACGCAGCCGCAGGGGATCGATCCCCGCGCCGCGCGCGTCATGGCCGAAGCCGGCGTCCCGCTCGAGGGCGGGCGCTCCAAACACGTCAACGAACTGGCGGGCATCCGCTTCGACCATGTGATCACCCTCTGCGGGCACGCGCAGGAGCATTGCCCATTCTTCCCCGGCCCCACCCGGGTCCGCCACGTCGGCTTCGACGATCCCCCGCGGCTCGCGGCAGGGGCGCCGGACGAAGAATCCGCCCTCGGGCACTACCGCCGGGTGCGCGACGAGCTGCGGGCCTTCGTGGAGCGGCTCCCCGGGATGCTACGGGAGGCGCCGGATGCGGCTCCGGGCAACGACTCCGCCGTCACCCCGGCCGTCCCGGCCCCCCCCGCCGTCCCTGCCGCCGCCCCCGCGCCGGGCGGCATGGGACTCTTCGAACGCCGCCTCTCCCTCTGGGTGGCCCTGTGCATGTTCGTCGGCATCGCGCTCGGCCGCTGGCTGCCCGACCTCACGGCGCGCCTGCGCGTCCTCGAGTTCGGCGCCGGCAGTCAGATCAACATCCCGATCGCCATCCTCATCTGGCTCATGATCTACCCGATGATGCTCAAGATCGACTTCGCGAGCGTCCTCGAGGTCCGCCGCCGGCCGCGCGGCCTGCTCGTGACGCTCTTCGTGAACTGGCTCGTCAAGCCCTTCTCGATGGCTCTCGTCGGCGCGCTCTTCTTCCGTTACGTGTTCGCCTCCTGGATCGGGCCCGACCTCGCGGGTCAATACCTGGCCGGCGTGATCATCCTGGCCGCCGCCCCGTGTACGGCCATGGTCTTCGTCTGGTCGCAACTCTCCGATGGCGATCCGGCATATACCCTGGTGCAGGTCGCCGTGAACGACCTCGTCATGCTGTTCGCCTTCGCGCCGATCGTCTCCCTGCTGGTGGCGGGCGCCGCCGGACTCGTCGTGCCCTTTCGCGTCCTGCTGTACGCGGTGCTGATCTTCGTAGTGATTCCGCTCGCCCTGGGCGCGGGCAGCCGCACCCTCCTCCTGCGTCGCCGCGGGCGGGAGTGGTTCGAAAACCGGCTCCTCCCCCGCTTCCGGCCGGTCACGGTCGTCGCGCTCCTCGCGACGCTGGTCCTCATCTTCGCTTTCCAGGCCGACAACCTCATCTCGCGTCCCGTCCACGTCCTCCTGATCGCCGTCCCGATCCTGCTGCAGGTGTACTTCAACTCCGGCCTTGCCCTGATCCTCATGCGCCTCCTGCGCGTCCCCTACCGGGTCGCAGCGCCGGGCGCGCTCATCGGCGCCTCGAACTTCTTCGAGCTGGCCGTTGCGACCGCGATCACGCTCTATGGACCGGAGTCCGGCGCGGCGCTCGCCACGGTGGTCGGCGTGCTGGTGGAAGTGCCGGTGATGCTGTCCGTCTGCACCGGGTGCCGGGCCCTGCGCGCGGGCTACGAGCGCGCCGTTCCTGCCGCCGGCATGACGGTGTGATCAGGTCTTCCGCTGGCTCCGTGATCGCTTTCAGGCATGAGCTACCGCGTCCACACCGAAGCGGGAATCGAAGAACCGCGTGCCCCCGGTTCAGACCCCGGACGGCCGGATCGGGTAGAGCAGGAACAAGAGCAGCGGCCCGTCCCCCGGATTCACCGCCTCCAGCCCGTGCCCCGGCGCGAGCAGGAACTCGCGCCGCGCCAGGTCGCCGTCCGCGAGCGCCGTGCCGTTCACCTCCGCCCGCCCCGACCACAGCAGCCCCGCCGCCGGCTCCGCACCCGCCGGTCGCCGGTAGCGCTCCCCCGGCCGCACCTCCACCAGCTCGCCGTAAAACGCGCCCGTGAAGATCTGCCGCCGCACCCCCCATCTCCCCTCCTCCAGCACCGCCGCCGCGCGGTAGAAGGCCGCCCGGAAGTCCGGCCGCGTCGAGGTCTCCCAGTCGACCACCTCCGCGAGGAACGCCCGCTCATCCGGCAATCCCCGTAGACATAGGTCGCGGTACAGCCCGGCGCGGCCCGCCGCGTCCGGACGCGCGCCGTACTGCCACGCGGCGAGATTGAAGTCGTCCTGCGGCGCCTGGATCTCGACGGTCGGCCACGGACCCGGCGCGTGCAGCACCGCCGGCCGGATCGTCCAGGAATCGTACGGCGCGATCGCGTACTCGTTCATCAGGTCGTACATCTCCTCGCCCGCGCCGAAGCGCGGGAGCGCCCGCAACACCTCGTCGCGGCCCACGCCCGCGCGCAGTCCGAGCCGCGTCTTGACCGCGCCGAGCGCGCGGGAGTAGGGCGGCACGTCCACCGGGGGAAAGAAGTAGGCCTCGAGCTTGCCCGGCCCGACCGCGCGCCCGTTCACGATCTCGCCCGCGTGTACGTGCGGCGGAATCGGCGGCACCTCGGGCGCCCGCCCCGGCAACGCGACCGGCTTGCCGCCGATGTCGAGCAGCTTCAGCAGCGGCCAGCGCGCCGCCGCGCCGCCGAACACCAGGTCGGCGCACGGCCCGCGCAGCTCCGCCAGCGCCACCGTCCCACCGTCCGCCAGCCGCACCGCGGTCAGGCCTTCGCCGGGCAGCGGCACCGGGTTCGCCGCCGCCGTCACCGACATCACCCACCACTCGACCGGCACGTAGCCGCGCCCGTCCGCGCCCGCGGCGTCGCGCGTCTCGTTCGCCCCCACGATGCCGCGCCCGGTGTAGGTCCCGCGATAGACGATCGCCGGCACGCCGACCAGAACGCCCGCCGCCCGGCGCAGCGTCTCGACCACGCGCGCCCGCAGCTCCGCCCCCGCCGCCCCCACTGCCCGCTCCCGCTCAGCTCCGTCCGCCATCGCGCGCGCTCCCCGTCACATAGGGCCGCTTTCCCGACGCATAGCGCCGGGCGTCCAGAATCAGGTCCACGTGCTCCGGTATCCGCCCGAGCACGGCATCCACCACCGGGATCTTCACGTGCAGCAGATGAAACACCTTATCCACCGCGTACTCGGTCCAGAACTCGAACTGCGCCTGCCCC
The DNA here is from genome assembly GCA_016220045.1 of Planctomycetota bacterium. Lineage (GTDB taxonomy): Bacteria > Planctomycetota > MHYJ01 > WSZJ01 > JACPWG01 > JACRIP01. The sequence goes on along the minus strand of JACRIP010000672.1, from coordinate 1,232 downwards.
TTGGCGATCACCAGATCGGCCGCGCCAAAGGCCGCCTTGAACTCCGCCGAGACCTCCTCCTCGGGCGCGCCGAAGGCGTCGGTCCCCGTGGACAGGACCGTGCCCAGCCGCTCGAAGCCCAGCTCGCGCAATTCCGCGGCGGTCACGTCGTTGAGCATCGGCCCCTCCTTCCCCGCGATCGCGACCCGGCACTCGGGATGGAGGCGGCGCACCCAGTCGAGGACCTCGCGGTCGAAGAGCACCTCGCCGCAATTATCGGGAATATACAGGAGGGAGCGGGCGGCGGCGAGGCGCGCGGCCAGGGCTTCGTAGTCGTCGAAGAGCAGGCGATGGCGCCCCAGGTCGCGGAGGTCGTCGGGCAGGAGCGGCTCCTCGTCGAGCGCGATCTCGAGCGCGCCGTAGTCGAGCTTGTTGGCGATGATCGCCGCGACGATGGCTTCGCGCAGCGACGCCGGCCGCACCGCGGCGAGCAGGCGCCCGGCGAGCGCGTTCGAGGCGCGCTTGATTTCGGCGAAGGGGTCGGCGACGCCGAGGACGCGATAGATCTCGCGGTACCATTCGGTGTGGAAGCGCGTGATGTGCGGCTCGATCCAGGTCTTGCGGTCCAGACGGGCGCGCAGATCCCGCTCCAGCTCGCCGCGCAGGAGCCGCGCTTCGGCGGCCGGAATGCGCGCGAGCGCGAGAAAGCGCTCGATCAGGGCGAGGTGGGTCGCGGGCGCGCGGTCGGCGGACTTCATTCCTTGCGCGTCCCGTCGGAGGCCTGCTGGAGGGCGCGGATGAGCGTCGAGGTGGTCGTCGTCCCGTGCAGCGGCAGCACCACCACCCGGCCGCCCCAGCTCTCCACCAGGTCGCGCCCGACCACGTGGTCGGCGTCGTAGTTGCCGCCCTTCACCAGGACGTCGGGCCGCAGCTCGCGGATCAGGTTGATCGGCGTGAAGTCGTCGAAAACCACGACGTGGTCTACGCACTCGAGCGCGGAGAGGATCTGGATGCGTTCGCCCTCGCTCAGGAAGGGCCGGCCCGGACCCTTGTTCTGGCGGGTGGAGCGGTCGCTGTTGATGGCGACGACCAGGAGCTCGCCGAGCTTCTTGGCTTCGGCCAGGAGCACGACGTGGCCGGCGTGGAAGAGGTCGAAGAAGCCGTTGGCGAGCACCACGCGGCGGCCGGCGCGCGTGTGGGCGAGGAGATCGGCGAGCGCAGGGCGCGCCAGGGACTTGCCCGGGAGGGCAGGG
>JACRIP010000671.1 GCA_016220045.1 Planctomycetota bacterium | reverse complement strand
TCGCGGGCGTCGCCGGGGTGTTTGTGGCCCTTGGCGGGGGGGGGTTGCCGGCCCGCGCCGCGCGCGCCGCCGCCGGAGACGACGATGCGTTCCGGCGCGAGGTCGGGGAGCTGCGTCTGGGTCTTCGCGAAATTGATCGAGGAGGAGAGGAGCGACTGGAGCTGGCCGGCGGCGTTGGCGAGGGCCATGCGCACGCCCTCGGAGCCGGCGGCGGTGAGCGAGCCCTCGCGCAGCTTCATCTCCTCGGCCTTGGCGGGCGCGGTCTTGAGCGTGCCGGCAAGGGCCTCGGTGAAGACGCGGCCGCCGCCCGAGACGTTGCGCGCGAAGACCAGGCGGCCGTCGCGCACGAGCACGAGATCGACGTTTTCGGCGCCGACGTCCACCAGGAGCGAGGTGCCGGGGAGCCCGGCGGCTCCGGCAATCGCCCGATGCGCATGGAAGAGCGCGAGGGAGTTCGGCGCGAGTTCGCGCACGGCGATGCCGCCGCTCTTGAAGAGGGCCATGCGCTCCTCCACGTAGGCGCTCTTGCCGAGGGCGACGATCATCGGGACCGGGAGCGGCTTCCAGGGATACTCGAGCCCGACGTGGTCCACGTAGACCTGGCCGCCGCTCTTGCCGGCGATCTGGATGACCTCGTGCTCCATCATGGTGCGGAGCTGGTCCGGCGCGACCGGCGGGATGAGGGTGAAGCGCAGGTTGAGCTCGCGGCCGGTGATGCCGACGGTGGCGCCGCCGGCCAGGCCCGCCGCGCCCGCCAGGCGGGCGAGCGGCTCCCCCACCGTGGCGCGCGCGTCGGCGGCCCCGCCCTCGGCCAGGGTATTCACCCGAGTCCGGGCGAGACCGGTCACCTGCAAGCGGCCGCCTTTGCGGCGCACGCGCAGCGCCTTGATCGCGTAGGACCCGACGTCCAGACCGATTCCCATTCGCACCACCCGACGCGACGTCCGTCGACCGCGTTTAACGGCGTTTAACGGCCCTAGACGAACGCCATCCTCGTCCTAGAGTCACTGCCTACACTCACCACCATAGACCGCCCCGAACGACCCTAAACGCCGTTAAACGCCGTTGAACGCCGCTAAACGACGTTGAACGACGTCGAACGCCGTCACCGCGGGGCCGCGCACCGTTCGAGCAGCGCGCGCGCTTCGGCGGCGGACTCGGCGCCCGGAAAGCGGTCGAGCAGATCCCGCAGACAGGCGGCGGCGAGGCCCGCCTGCTGCTCCGCGAGAAAGCCGCGCGCCAGGGCGAGGAGCCGGCCGGAGTCGAGCTGCGCCCGCGCGGCCCGCGCTTGCGCTTCGGCCTCGGTGCACAGGCCGGCGAGCGGCGCGGCCTGGTCGGCGAACTCCGCGCCCTCGAATTCGGCCCGGAAAGCGGTGACCTCGCGCGCCGTGGCGGCACAGAACTCGGGGTCCGCGAGCTCGGGGATCTCGGCGACCTTGCGCTTCAGATCGTCGAGCAACCGGCCGGCGCGGCGCTCGATCCCGCGCACCCGGTTCGTGGCTTCGGCAACGTCGGCGGGCGGAAGCTTCCCGGCCTTGAGCGCCGCGCGGTAGGCGAGGAGCGCCCGGCCCGCGGCGCGCGCCTGCTCCAGGCCCTTGGCGCTCTCCAGGGCCGAGCCCGAGGAGACCGCCGCCAGCGCGCCTTCGCCCACGCCGAGCTGCACCGTGAAGGCCGCAGCGCCCGCGGGGGCCGTCTGCTCCAGGCGCATGCCGTTCCCGCCCGCGGGCTCGACGCGGAGCGCGATCGGACCCGGCGAATACCGTAGGAGAACGGCGTCCGGGCCGGCGCCGGCGAGCACCATTACGGCGTCGGCGAACTCGCGGCGCTCGCGCACTTCGACCTCGCCGCCGGCCGCCGAACGGACGCGCAGGACGGTCTTGCCGGGCAGGACGAAGGCGAGCGCGCGGGAGAGTTCGGGCGCATCGACCTCGGTCCGGGCGGAGAGCGCGAGGTCGGCGCCGTCGGGCCGCGCGGTGAAGGTCAGGGCGAGGTCGGCGAACCCCGCGGCGCCGGGCCGGAGCAGGCGGCCGGCGAGCGCCACGCGACCGCGCGCCGCGGCGCGGTCGGCCTTGGCGAGGACGGTGTGCGGGAGGGCGGCGGCGCCCTCGCGCAGCCACGCCGCGCCGTCGGCGAGCAGGGGCTGGTCGCCGAGGAGGAGGGCGAAGGGCCGGCCGAGGGCCGCGTCGAGCTTCACCGGTCCGAGGTCCACGCGCGCGGGCGGGGCCGAGGGCTCGCGGGCCGGGGCGAAGGAGACGTCGTCGAAGATCGCCTTTCCGTGGCCGAGCACGCCGACCGAAAGCTCGGCCTGCGCGGCGCCGGCGGGGACCGGGCGGGCGATTTCCAGGCGCGCCCATTCGGCGGCGCCGGCGCCGAGCCCGACCGCGATCTCGGGCGGGGCCGGGGAGCCGGGCCAGGCGAGCTTCAGGTACGCGCCCGAGGCGCCGTCGAGACGGTACCAGACCGCGGCGACATAGGAGGCGCCGGCGGCGACCGCGAGCGCGGCCGGGCCGGCCTCGCCCGCGACCTCGCCGTCGGGCAGGTCGACGACCAGTGAGGTCTTGCCCGTACGCGCCGCGCCCTCGACGCGGCGGACGGCGGCGCGGCTTCCGGCACGCGGCTCCCACTCCGGGTGCGCGGGCGCGCCGGGGGCGGGCGCGCCGGCGGCCTCGAAGGAGGCATCGGCGGCGAGCAGGTTGGGGCCGGACGGGGTGACGACGGCGTCCCGGCCGCCGCGCCCGACTTTGACGGCGAGGAAGCCGCCGCCCGCCACCGCCAGCACGGCGAGCGCGATCCAGAGCGGCGCCCGGCCGGCCTGCTTCGGCCAGGTCAGGTAGTCCTCGCCGGAGAAGGCCGGGCGATCGACGTGGCGGCGCACGGTGGACTTGCCGCCGTCGGCGGCGCCGGCGCCGGCGTGCGCGGAGGGGATCGGCACGGCCCCGGTGACTCCCGTACCCGGCCGGTAGTCGCGCCCGGGGAGTTCCGCGGCAAAGACCAGCACGGAGTTGCCGATCTCGATCTTGTCGCCCTTCGCGAGTTTCCGCTCCTTCACCGACTCGCCGTTGACCAGGGTGCCGTTGCGGCTGCCGAGGTCCACGATGAGGAAGGCGGCGCC
>JACRIP010000087.1 GCA_016220045.1 Planctomycetota bacterium | reverse complement strand
GTACTCTCCTGGGCACGGCCGTACCAGGCCTTGCGAGGAGATACTCTCGCTGCTCACCAGCCACCCCACGCCCGGCCGCCCCGCCACACGCACCAGACCCTCCAGGGGGCAAATTCGCACAAAGCGATTCCGCGGAGCTGCCTGCACCCGGTTTCGCTTGCGAGGCGGCGCTCCCGCCCCTAGAATCCTCCACCTCCAAACGCCCAAACCTCGAAACGCCCAAACCTCGAAACGCCCAAACCTCGAAACCCCGTACGCGATCGGATCGCATGCACATCCTCCTGCTCAACGACGACGGCATCGACGCGCCCGGCCTGGTCGCGTTGCGCGGCGCCCTCGCGCGCTTCGCCCGCGTCTCCGTCGTGGCGCCCCGCTACGAACAGAGCGGCGTCGGCCATTCGATCACCATCTTCAAGCCGCTGGCGGTCCACGTGCGCTCGAACGCCGACCGCCGCGTCCAGGCGATGGTCGAGGGCACGCCCGCCGACTGCGTGAAGCTCGCCCTCGGCGACCTCCTCAAGAAACGGCCCGATCTCGTCATCTCCGGGATCAACCTGGGCACCAACGCGGGCATCAACGTCTTCTACTCGGGCACGGTGGCCGGCGCCATGGAGGCCGCCTTCTCGGGCGTGCCGGCGATGGCCATCTCGCTTGCCACCAAGCAGGAACCCGATTTCGCGTGCGCGGCGCGCGTGGCGGTCCATCTCATCCGCAAGGTCCTGCCCGACCATTGCACGCCGGGCGTGGTCTTCAATATCAACATCCCCAACCTCCCGTGGGAAAAGCTGCGCGGCGTGGTCTTCACGCGCCAGGACAGCTCGCCGTACGTGGACAGCTTCGACCGCCGCGAGGACCCGCGCGGGCAGACCTACTACTGGATGCGCGGGGACATGCGCCTCCGCCCGGCCGGCACGCTCTGGAGCGAGGCGGACGAGCCGCCGAGCGACGTCGAGGCGCTGCGCGACGGGTACGTGACGATCACGCCGCTCCAGCTCGACCTCACCCATTACCCGCTGCTCGCGACGCTGAAGGCCCGCATCCTGCCGCTCGGCAAGGCGCCGAAACGATGACCATACCCGACGTCGAACGCTGGCCCGAGCTGGCGACGCGCCTCGCGGAGGCACGCGCGGCCGGGGCGACCTTTCCGCTGCCGGTGGTCGAGCGCATCGTCGGCGCCCACGCCGTGGTGGACGGGCGGGAGCTCCTGACCTTCTGCACGAACGACTACCTCGGACTCGGGCAACACCCTGAGGTACGGCGCGCGGCGGCGGAGACGGCCGAACGCTACGGCTGGTCCACGGCGGCGGCGCGCGGGCTGACCGGGAACTCCCCCTGGCATCGCGATCTCGAGGCCGCGCTGGCCGACTTTCTCGGCGTCGAGGACGCGGCCTGCTTCACCGGCGGCTATCTCGGCAACCTGGGGCTCATACCCACCCTGGCCGGGCCGGGGAGCACGATCGCGGTGGACGAGGGCTGCCACGCGAGCATGCTCGACGCCTGCCGCCTGAGCGGCGCCGCGTGGACGGCGACCCCGCACGGCGACGTGGCGGCGATGGAGCGCGCGCTGGCGGGGAGGGGGGCGGCGGCAGGCGCGGGTGAGGAGGGGGAGGCGGGAGGCAAGGGTGGCTCGGACCTGCCCTCTCCCCGACCCTCCCCCGCTGCGGCGGGGGAGGGGGATGGTGCGGGGGGGGCGGCGGGAGCACAGGGTAGCGCGGGCAATCCCCCACCCCGGACCTCCCCCGCTGCGACGGGGGAGGGGGATCGTGCGGGTGCGACGCGTGCGGCGGCGGGCGCGGACCGTTGGCTGATCACCGATGGGGGGTTTGCCGGAGGCGGCGACCGGGGACCGCTCCGGGAGGCGGCGGCCGCGGCCCGGCGCACCGGCGCCCGGCTCATCGTCGACGACGCCCACGGCTTCGGCGTCTACGGCGCGCTCGGCCGCGGCATGGCCGAACACGCCGGCCTGCAAGCCGAGGTCGATGTTCGGGTCGGTACCCTATCCAAGGCGGGCGGCAGCGTGGGCGGATTCGTGGCCGGCGCGCACACGCTGATCGAGACCCTGCGGCAGCGCTCGAAGCCCTACCTCTTCACCGCGGGCCTGCCGCCCGCCGTCTGCGCGGCCGGACTGGCGGCGCTGCGCGTGCTGGCGCGCGAGCCCGAGCGGCGGCGGCGCCTGTGGGAGATCACGCGCGCCGCGCATGACCGCCTGCGCGCCCTCGGCTTCGACCTGGGTGCGACCTCCGGGCCCTTGACCGTCCTGTGGTTCGGCGACGCCGACCGGGCACGCGCCGCCGCCGCCCAGCTCGACGCGCACGCGATCCACGCCTTCCCGATGCTCCCCCCGTTCGTGCCCGCGGGCAAGGCACGCATCCGCCTCGCCCTCACGCTCCACCACACGCCGGCCGACCTGGAACGGCTCTACGCGGCGCTCGCCGGGTGCGTGCGCTAGTGTCCCGTCTACGCTGATCCCCCAGGTTGGCGTAGGGGCGGACCCCTGTGTCCGCCCCGCCTGCCAGGCCCGGTTGCGGCGCCGGGGCGGACACGGGGGTCCGCCCCTACGTCAAGCGAGTAACTGTTCCTATCAGCGTGGACAGGACACCGGCCCCGAAACCTGCGCTATGGCCACCCGCTTGGCCGGCGATCCTGCTCGCGAGTTCGGCGCCGGCGGCCTCGCCGGCGCCGATCGGCCACTGGCTACGCGCACCTTCAAGTGCTAGCCCCCCTCCCGGCGGGCACGGATCGCGCTCCCTGCGGCCCGCCGATCACCTTGTCCCCGCCCGCTCCAACCGCTCGAGCAAGAGCGCCCACCGGGGATCCCCATGCAGCGGCGCCAGATCCGCATCCGCGCGCAAATGCCCGAGATCGGACCAGCCCGCCGCGACGGCCTGGTCGAGCCGTGCGAACGCCGCGTCGCGGAGCCGCGCCGCCTCCGCCGGAGCCAACGGCTTCGCCTCGCCCTGCGGACCGTCCCGCCCCGCGCTCTGCAACG
>JACRIP010000086.1 GCA_016220045.1 Planctomycetota bacterium | reverse complement strand
TGCCGGCGCCCAGGTTCTGCTCGCGATAGTAGTCGGCATGCGTCCGCGCGTCGAGATGGAGGTCGCGATCGTCCTTGACCACGCGACAGAAGCGCTCCGTCTCCGCGGGCGCGCGCATGCGCGCCAGCACCACCGAGTAGTCGCGCTTGAATTGCGCCCGCAGATCGTCCACGTCCGTCCAGATCTCGGACTCGTAGGCCTGACCGCCGGCGCGGAAGATCCCCACCACCTTCCATTTCCGGTCGCGGATCACCGGCTCGGCGTCGAGGTCGAGGTCGGCGAAGCGCTCGCGTGCGCCGCGCCCGACCGCGATCTCGCCCAGGCTGGGGCGCGGCCAGCGTCCGGAGATCAGCTCCAAGCCGTCGCGCAGCAGGCGGGCGCTCTCCCCCACGCCGCGCACCATGATGTTGGCCTTCCGGCCGGTGGCCTTCTTGCGGGCATTCGCCACCACCACGAGCTCCGCCGAAATCAGCGGCTTGTCCTCCGCGTCGCGGGCGATCCCCGGCAGCACGGCGAGCCGGGCGACCTGGTCCTTCGACACTTCGCTCTGGCTCTCGCTGGCGCGCACGCGCAGGATGATGACGTTGAGCGGATGACCGGTCGCGACGAGCGTGCGCTCCATGCCGACCCCGAGGGCGAACATGGTGACGAAGATGAAGGTGACGAGCCCGATGCCGAGCATGGTCATGCCGGTGGTGATCCGGCGCGCCACCAGGTTGCGCAGATTGTAGGCGAGGGGAATGGCCATCAGATGATCTGCCGAAGGCCGTCGACGATCGGGCGGCGGGCGGAGCGCAGGGCCGGGATGGCCGCGCTCGCGAGCCCGCAGCCGACGGACGCGGCGAGCGCCAGGACCATGGTCGAGCGCTCGACCAGGAAATAGGGGAAATACTCGGGCGCCGGCGACAGGCGCAGGACGTTGAAGAGCACGTAGGAGATGCCGAGCGAGAGGACGGCGCCGGCCAGGGACACGAGCACGGCCTCCCCGAGGAAAAGGCCGAGCACATGGATGCGGCGAAAGCCGAGCGTGCGCAGGACAGCGACTTCGACCACGCGCTCGCGCGCCGACATCGCGACCGTGTTCGCGGTCATGAGCACCATGATGACGAGGAGCACGCCGCCGAGGTTCATCACCAGGCCTTTGACGTTGCCCATCATCTCCATGAACTGCTGCCCGAACTCGTTCTCGGTCATGGTCTCCGTCGGATCGGGTGAGTTCCGGGTATGCGCGTCGATCAGCTCCTTGAGCTTCGGGATGTCCTCGGGCGTGCGCGCCTTGAGCCAGTAGGTGCCCACGAGCTTGCGGCCGCCGAGGAGCTCGTCGAAGTAGTCCCAGCGGAAGTAGAGCACTTCCTCGTCGCGGGGGGTCGGCCCGTTGAAGATGCCGACGATCTCCGTGGTGACGTCGATGGGGTAGATATCGCCCAGCACGGTGACGCGCTGCCCGATCGACCAGTGGTACTTGGCCGCGAGCGCGGCGCCGACCACGCAGGAGTCCTTCTGCGCGCACCAGGCGTCGTAGTGCGCCTGGGAAATGGCGAATTCGTCGAACAGTTCGCGCCAGGCCAGATGGTCGGTGGCGAAGCGCGCGAAGAAGTTATGGGGATCGAGGTAGATGCCGCCGAACCAGTTGAGCTTGCAGATGCAATAGCCGTGGGGGGCGATCGTCTCGCCGCGGAGGAAGGGCTCGAGCGTGATGGGGAGGGAGTTGGCGAGGCCGGTGCCGTGCTGGACCGCGATCCGGAGATGGGTGGCGGCGGTGCCCTGCCACGCGTCCATCTCGGAGAGCGCGGTGAGCATGAAGACGAGGACGAACATGAGGAACGCGCTGCCGCATACGGTAAGGAACGTACGCAGGCGGCCGCGCAGGGCGTTGCGGAGGAGCAGGCGGAGGAAGTTCATGCGGCGATCGTTCCAGCGAGACCGAATCCGGGGACACGCGCGGCAGATCGGGGCGGGCCTTGGCCTGTCCCCCGTGGCCGGAGGCGAAGGGGGATGCCCGCCCCGCAGGCCACCGTCCATGGCCCCTCGGGGCGCCTCACGAGGCGCCCCTACGCGGACCGGAAGATTCGATGTTGACGGGACACTAGCCGGCCGCGACCGGGGCGACGGCGAGCGCGCCCTTTTCGAGCTGGACGGTGCGGCCGGCGCAGGCGGCGGCCTTGGGGTCGTGCGTGACCATGACGATGGTCTTCTTGAATTCGCGGTTGAGGCGCTGGAGGAGGACGAGGACCTCCTCTTCGTTCTTCTTGTCGAGGTCGCCGGTCGGTTCGTCGGCGAGCAAGAGGGTCGGATCGGTGACGATGGCGCGGGCGATGGCGACGCGCTGCTCCTGGCCGCCGGAGAGCTGGCGCGGGAGGTGATCGGAGCGGTCGGCGAGGCCGACGATGTCGAGCGCGGCGCGCACGTGCTGCGCGCGTTCGGCGCGCGACAGGTGGGTCAAGAGCAGCGGCAGCTCGACGTTTTCGGAGGCGGAGAGCACGGGGATGAGGTTGTAGAGCTGGAAGATGAACCCGATGTGGCGGGAGCGGAAGGCGGCAAGGGCGCGTTCGGAGAGGCCGGCGAGCGACTGCCCGGCGACCTCGATCGTGCCCGCGGTGGGCCGGTCGATGCCGGCGATGAGATTGAGCAGCGTGGACTTGCCGGAACCGGAAGGGCCCATGAGGGCGAGGAACTCCCCGGTCGGCACGGTGAGATCGATGTGTTCGAGGACCGGGACCGGAGTCTGGTCGCGGTAGTAGGTCTTGGCGACCTGGGAGACGCGGACGGCGAGCTCGGACATTTATTTTTTCTCCCGGATGCGGACGGCGGCGCCCTCCTCGACCGGATCGCCGCCGACGACGGCGACCTCCCCGCCCGCGAGTCCGCTGACGATTTCGACGCCGTCCTCGCCTTCGGGTCCGGTCTCGACGGGCGCGAAGCGGACGCGGCCGGCTTCGACGAGGAGGAGGAAGCGGCGGCCGCCGCGTTCGCGCAGGGCGGCCTTGGGGGCGAGGACGCGCTTGGCGGCGCCGGCCGTGGCGCCCGCGCGCAGGAAGGTGGCGCGGGCGGCCATCTCGGGGAGGAGCGCGGCGTCGCGGTCGAGGAGCCGGACTTTGACCTGGACCACGCCCTTCTGGCGGTCGGCGGTGGGGACGATCTGGCGGATCGTGCCCGCGTAGCGGCGGTCGGGCAGGGCGTCGGCGACGATTTCGGCGGGCTGGCCCTCGCGTAGCTTGGCGATATTCGCCTCGTTGACGTCGGCGACCATTTCGATCGAGTCGGGGTCGATGAGGGTGCAGAGGGCGGAGCCTGCGGAACCGGCGCCGGAGCCGGCGGCGGGCCCAAGGGTTTCCCCGATCTCGGCCCCCTTGCGGACGATGACGCCGGCGAAGGGCGCGCGGATGAGGGTGTACTCGAGGGCGGCCTCGGCGCTCTTGAGGCGGGCGCGGGCGAGGTCGAGGACGGTCTGGGCGCGGTCGAGGCGTTCGCGCGCCTCCATGGCCGAGTCGACGATGGCGCGCCAGCGGGTGAGCTCGCGCTCGCCATCGGCGACGGCGACCTTCGCCTCCTCGACCGAGGCTGCGAGATCGGCGTTGGCGAGTCGGGCGAGTACCTGATCCTTGACGACGCGCGAGCCGACCTCGAAACCGAGCCATTCGAGGCGGCCGAAGGCCTTGGAGGAGACGTTGGCCTTCTTGTCGGGGAGGAGGTAGCCGCCGGCGGAGAGGAGGGCGCCGGCGTCGGCGGGTCCGACGCGGCGGACGACGGCGGTTTCGACCTCGGGGAGCCGCGGGGTGCGGAGGAAGCGGTCCCAGGCGGCGACGCCGGCGGCGCCGCCGAGGGCGAGGAGGAGGACGGCGAGCAGCCGGCCGGCGGCGCCGCGGCGCGGGGCGTCGCGGTCGATGCGCAGGGCGGAGAGGTCGCGTCCGGCGGTGCGTACCTCGTCGGCCATGGAGGGCAGCATCAGCGTTGAAAGATCGGAAGGTAGCGTTTGGGGATCTGCAGGATGAGCGTGGCGAAGGCGGTGCAGTATTCCTGGCCGTACTCGCCGGACCAGGCGCCGCGGTCGCGTCCCTGCCGCAGGTCCTGGCGGGCGAGCAGCTCGTCGCGGATCACGGGGTACCAACTGCTCCAGTGCGTGCCGCCGGCGTAGTACATCGCCAGTGCGGCGTAGTAGCTCTCGTAGAAGTAGTGCTGGGAGTCGTTGCGCACGCCGCCGGGGCGGTGACTCGCCATGTAGTCGAGGCCGGGCTGGATTTGCGGCGCCGAGTAGTCGCCGCCGTAGACGAGGACGGAGATCGCGGCGGCGGTGAGGGCGAAGCTGGAGCGGCCGATCCCCGCCTTGAGGCTGTACATGAAGCTGCCGTCGTTCTTGGCGCATCTGCGGACGTACTCGAGGGCGTCGTCGATCACCTTCTTGGGGACCGCGATGCCGGCGTCGCGCGCGGCGCGCAGGGCCTGCACGGCGCACACGGTGACCGAGGCCTCGTCGAACTCGACGTGGCGAAAATCGTAACCCCAGCCGCCGTCCTTGGTCTGGGCCTCGCGGATGACCTGGACTGCGAGCTGCAGGCGCCGGTGGAGCAGTTTGCCGTCGAGTCCGGGGACGCCCCCGGACATGCCGTAGGCTTCGGCGAGGAAAAGGGTGGCGTAGCCGTGGCCGTGCATGCGCGAGTGGTTGTCGGTCTCGCGGATTTCGCCGCGGACGGACTTCTGGGATTGCCCGAGGATGAAGTCAAGCGCCTTGCGGACGTTCTCGCCGTACTTGCCGCGGCCTGGGACGCTGCCGTCGGCGAGGAAGGAGAGGCCGGCGAGGCTGGTGATGGCGATTTCGAAATCGGCGCCGAGCGAGCCGTTCGGGCGTTGCCGGGTGGCGAGGAAGGCGAGTCCGGTATCGACGGCGTCGATGGCGGGCTGGGAGAGCTCTTCGATGCCGGGGTCATCCTTGTCGGCGGGGACGCCGGGCGCGGCGAGGGCGAGGAGCGGGAGTGCGGCGCCGAGGAAGAGCGGGAGGAGCAAGCGACGCATGGACACCCCGGCGGAGCGGAGGAAGAAGCGGGCGGACGCGGCGGTTTCCGCGGGACGGAGGCGAACCGGGGCACCGGGGCGCGCGCTGAAGAAGCCTCGCGCGAGGTGTGCGCCGGACGATCGAGAGTGATTCTAGGGTGTGGGGTGCGGAAAGTCAATGGGAGGGGGCGGGCGGGGGTGCATGTCCGGTATTGCGGAACTACGACTGAACCACAGAGGCACAGAGACACAGAGACGACGGGAACGAGGAGGAGGCCGTTCCGCGCCTTGAGCACCGGTACTCGTGTCTGCCGGCACGCTCCCGGGCG
>JACRIP010000657.1 GCA_016220045.1 Planctomycetota bacterium | reverse complement strand
GGAGCGGCGGGCGGGGCTGCTGGAGGCGGCGGAGCGGCTGGCGCTGCGGGGCGCGATGCGCGCGATCCAGGCGCGTCTGGGGCCGGCCGAGCCGGGGCGGCTGTCGCTCGCGGCGGCGGCGGCGGATGGCGCCGCGGGCGCGCTCTCGGTGGCGGGCGGTGAGGCGGGGGCGGGCGCGCTTTCGGCGGTCCCCGAGGTCCGGTCGGGTGGCGCCGCCGGGGCTGAGGGGGCGGGGGAGGACGCCGAGCGGAGGCGGAGGCCGACGGCGGATGGTAATCGGGCGAAAGCCTGAGAGCTGGATCAGGCCCCGGGGAGGTCGACCGGTCCCGGCCGCGAGTCCGGCGGGCGCGGCGCCCCGGTCCGTGGGGAGCCCGCGGCCGCGACCTGCCTCTTGCGTGCGCTTGGGCTGTTTGCGTAGAATGTCCCGAGCTACAAGCTTCGACTCCATCGTCGGTTGGTACATGCCCTCAAAGATTTCCGCGACCGCATCGATTTGTTGAGGCTGCGCTGGCCGCGGTCGGCCATCACGTTGTGCAGGAAGGGTGCCATGCTTCCCGTTGACGCCCTAGCCGCCGCACCTTCTCCGATTCGCCGGGATGCCGAGGGGGTGGCTCGCGTCGGGGGTACCCGAGTCAGGTTGGAGAGCGTGATCTGCGCGTTCGAGGCAGGGTGCGCGGCCGAGGTAATCCTGCGCAAGTACCCCTCCGTCGGTCTGGCGGACATCGAGCGCGTCATCGCGTACTACCTATCGCGCCGGGAGGAGGTTCAGGCCTACATGGAGGCGCGCCGCCGGGTCGAGATCGAGGTCCAGCAAGAGAACGCAGCCCGGTTTCCCTCCGTCGGTGTTCGCGAGCGGCTGCTGGCTCGGCATGCCTGGACCCGTTCCACCCGGCCACACGCCGAGGATACCTCAGATGGCGAGTACGATCAGCGCTGAATTGGAATGCAAGCGGGACGAGATCCTGCGCGTGGCCTTGCGGCACGGGGCACACACGATTCGCGTGTTCGGCTCCGTCGCGCGCGGAGAAGCCGACGCGGAGAGCGATGTCGATTTCCTGGTCGAGATGGAGCCCGGCCGCAGCCTCTTCGACATGGGCGGGCTCCAGACAGACCTGAGCGACCTGCTCGGAAGGCAGGTCGACGTGGTCACCGAAAAGGGAATACGGCCGCGGATGCGAGCCCGGGTGCTTGCAGAGGCACGTCCGCTATGAGGGACCCGCAAGAGCGCTTGCGCGATATCCTGGAGGCCATCTCGCGCATCCAGGCGTATGCGGTTCGCGGGCGGGCAGCGTTTGATGGCGATGAGCTCCTGCAGACCTTCATCGTTCATCATCTCCAGATCCTGGGCGAGGCCGCATCGCGACTTCCTGTGCTGGTGCGCAACAAGTACCCGGAGATCCCCTGGTCGAAAATCCTCGGCATGCGGAACATCCTGGTCCACAGCTACTTCAGCATCGACTTGGATGTGGTGTGGGCCGTCGTCGAGAATGACCTGGACGATCTGAAGGTCAAGGTGGAGGCGGCGCGGAGGGCGGAGGGAGGGGGACCCGGAGTGTAACCGATCAAGGCACGCCTCGCAGATGCAACTCGTACTCCCCAGCAGATCGGGTCAAGTTCCCCTCGAGTCACAGGTGACAATCCATGAGGCGTTACACCTATGACCGAGCCTTGTCGGGTGGATGGCGATCCTACCCGGTCCGCGTCGTGGGTCCCTGTCCCTCAGCGTGTTGCGGGTTACCGACGCTGCTGGTTCAGAGCATGGAGGGCGGGTTCGTCAGCGCGAATTGCAGCGGATGCGGCGCGAAGCGAACCCTTGCGCAATGGGACTTCCGAGCGCTCGGCCTGTGGGTAAGTTGTCCGGAGTGCAGGAAGGCCATGACGGCCGATGTGGTGCGAGACCCGTCGGCCAAGTCCGGGCGAAGCCTGGCCGGAAACTACGGCTATGTGTGCGGCGGCTGCCAGCTATACGTGCGCCTCTCGGATCTTCTGCCTGAATGGAGTGATCTGCTGTGACCCAGGCTCCCGGCCCGTGCAGCAGGGCTTGGTTTTCGCCGCGAGCAGAGACCTCTCGCCCCCGGGGGATACGCTGTGCCGGCAACTACCTGCCGGCTATTGCGATCAGCGCCAAGAGCGAAGAAATGACCCGGCGACGGGCGCTCCCGCCGATGGCGGGATAGCCGCGGATTCAGGTATAAACCCTAGTCCTCCGCCCGCCCCACCCGCTCCAGGTCCCACTTCGCCCCCAGCCGCTCCAGCGTCCCGCGCGCCCGCCTCAGGTACTCCGCGCCGCTCCCGCGCTCGAGCCGCTCCAGCACCAGCCCGTACTCCGCTTGCGACAGCGCTTCCTCGTACGCAAACTTCACCCGCTTGTACGTCTCCACGCTCTCCCCCAGCGCCGCCGCCGCCTCCTGCAAACGCCCCTCCGCCTTTCGCAACATCCCCAGCCCACGCTTCGCCTGCCCGATCATCCCCAAGTTGCGGAACTTCTCGGCCAGCGCCAACGCCCGCGCGCACGACTCCTCCGCCAACGCCACCTCCCCGATCTCCGCATAGTATAGGGTGAGTCCCGTGCTCGCCTCCAGCAGCTCCGCCTCCACCGGCTTCATCTCCGCCCGCTGCCGCACCCGCTCGATCGCCTCCCGCGCCGCGCCCAGCCGCCCCGCCCGCTGGTGCAGCATCCCCAGATTCAGCCAGCAGGTCGTCACCCCCTCCGTGAGCCCCGCCTGATCGACGAGGCGCAGCGCGCGTTCGAGATGAATCTGCGCCGTCGTGAACGAACCCCGACTCATGAAGAGCACCCCCAGCCCCATGTGCGAAGCCCACATCAGCCGCGAATTCCCCAGCCGCGTCGCAATCGCCAGCCCTTGCAGGAAGTGCCCGCTCGCCCGCTCCCACAACCCCAGGTCGTACTCCGCCTTCCCCAGGTTCGCGTTCAGCCCCCCCTGCCACAGGACATTCCCGATCTCCTGGTTCAGCGCCAGCGCCTTCTCGAGCAGCTCGGTCGACTTGTCGAGATCCCCCAGCAGGTCCAGGTAGACCTTCGCCTGGTTGTTGTAGATGATCCCGATCCCCACCTTGTCCCCCGCCTCCGTGTGCGCCGCCAGCGCCGCCTCGAAGTGCTTCATCGCCGTCACCCAGTCGCCGCGGTCGGTGGCGATCAGGCCCATCAGGTTCGCGAGCCGCGCCCGCAGCACCGCGTCGCTCGCGCCCGCCAGGTGCTCCATGCCGGTGCGCCCGTACTCCGCGGCGCGGTCGAAATCCCGCTTGAGATAATGGATCCACCCGAGGTTCAGCCGGATCGCGCCCGCCACGGAGCGGCTGTGCTCCGGCTTCAGGATCGACAGCCCCGCCTCGTACTCGCGCAAGGCCTCCTCGTAGCGGCTCCGCCCCTCGTAGAAACGCCCGATCCGCTGGTGGATCTCCGCGATCTTCTCGCCGTCCCCGTGCGCCAGCGCGAGCGCCATCGCCTGCCGATAGCGCTCCGCCGCCTCGTCCCAGCGCCCGACGTGGAGCAGCAGGTCGCCGATCCGGTTCAGGAGGTCGATGCGCTTCGGCGGCGCCGCGCCCGCCAGCTCCGCATGCTCCTCCATCAGGCTCAGAACAGTTCCGTAGAACGAGAGCGCTTCCTCGTTGGCGTAGATGCGTTGCGCGCGCTCGCCCGCCGAATTCAGGTACTCCAGCGCCTTCTTGACGTCCCCGCTGCGCTGGAAATGGTAGGCCAGCTCGCCCGCGATCGCCGGCAGCTTCTTGAAGTGCAGCCGCTCCAGCGCCCGCCCGATGCGCGCGTGAATGTGCCGCCGCCGCTCGGGCGGGATGCCTTCGTAGATCACGTCGCGGAACTTCCCCTGCCCGAAGAGGAAGGTCTCCTCCTTGCGCATGCCCGGCTTGGTTTCCACCAGGATGCCCGAGGAGATCAGGTCGTCGAGCAGGTCGAGCGCTTCGTCCTCGGCGAGTTCCCCGAGGTGAGTGTCGCGGCGGCGCGGCTTGTTCGCGCCCTCGGTCGTGGAGGGGGCGGCCGGGGCAGGGGGCCCGGTCGTGGCGGGCGCGGCGCCCGCCGCATCGCCCGCGCCCTCCTCCAATTCCAGCCCGACCGCTTTCAGCACCAGGTCGAGCTCGAACTCGCGCCCGATGCCGGCGGCGTACTCGAGGAACCGCATGGCGCGCACGTCGAGCTTGGCGAAGCGGCTGCGGATCAGGTCCACCAGGTTCTGCGGCAGCGCGGCGTCGCGAATCCCCGGCGAGACCAGCCACGCGGAGCCCGCTTCGTCGCGCCGGACCAGCGTCGTCCGCACCAGGGAGGCCAGCAGCTCGCGCAGGAAGAAGGGATTGCCCTCGGTTTTCTCCCAGAGCACGTCCACCAGCCCTTCCGGCTCCTGGTCGGTGTCGAGCAGCGAGCGGACGAGGGCGCGCGCGTCGTCGTAGGCGAGCGACGTGAGCTCGCTCTGCTTGATGAAGCGCTCGCGCGTCATGTCCTGCCGGATCGCGAGGAACGGATGGTCCGGCCCGTCGATTTCGACCGGGTTGACGTTGGCCAGGACCAGCACCGGCAGTTCGCGCACGTTGCGCACCAGGAAGTGGAGGAGTCCGAGCGAGGCCTCGTCGGCGAACTGGATGTCGTCGATGATGAGGACGAGCCCGCGGGCGCTGACCAGCGTCGTCAGCAGCTTGAACACCGCGTCCACGAAACGGTGGCGTTCCTCGCTCGGCCCCAGCGGATAGGCCGGTTCGATGGCTTTGCACCAGGGGAGACTCTTCAGCTCGGGCAGTACGGGGAGGAAGACCGGCACGACCGGCGCCAGGGCGCGGAGGAGGTCGGCATCGTTCTCCTCGCGCAGTCGGCTGAGCGTGGTCTCGATCATCGCCAGGAAGGGCGCGTAGGAAATGTGGCGCGCCTCGGCGCGGCACTTGGCCACGAGTACGGGAACCCCCCGGTCGGTCATCGTGCCCCGGAATTCGTCGAAAAGCCGGGTCTTCCCGATGCCGGTTTCGCCGGAGACCAGCAGGAAGACGCCCGCGGTGTCGCGGATCACGCCGGCGAAGGCGGCGGCGAGGTCGGCGGTCTCGCGGGAGCGGCCGACGAAGCGCGGGGCGCGGAGCTGGGGGACCGGCACGCGTGCGGCGCTGGGGGTCGCGCCGCCGCCGCCACCCGCGCCGGCCGCGGAGGAGGAGGCGGCAGTGGAGGGGTCGGCGGTGGCGGCGTGGGAGGGGGCGGAGCCCGGCCGCGGCGGCTCGTCGAGGCGCACGACCTGGGCCTTGACCCGCTCGACGTCGTAGGCCGCGCCCAGGGTGGAGAAGGTCTCGAGCGCCCCCGCGAACTCGCGCCCCGCCGCCGCGCGTGCAGCCGGCGTGCCGCTCCGCGCGAGCGCGATCCCCAGTTCGGCGCGCGCCACCGCCGCCTCGTAGGGTAGGGCGAGCGCCTGATAGGCGTCGCGCGCCGCGGTGAGCGCGGCCACCGCCGGCTCGATCCGGCCCTGCGCCGCGTCGATCGTCGCGCGCACCCACTGCATCTCCAGCACCGGCAGCTTCTGGTCGCCCTTGGCCACGGCCGCGTCCGCGCGCCCGATGTGCGCCTCCGCCTCCTTCCAGTTGCCGAGGTCGCGATAGATCTCGGCCAGCGTGCCGTGCGCGTCCGCGACCGAGCCCGCGCGCTCCTGCGAGGCCGCGAGCTTGCGCGCCTCCTGCGCGAAGGGAATCGCCTGCTCCAGCCGCCCGGCCTTGCGGTGCAGGTTGGCGAGGTAGATCACCGCGTCCGAGACGATCGCGAAGTCCTCCATCTCGCGCGCCGCGTCGCGCGTCGAGGCCAGGAGCGCCGACGCCTCCGAGAAGCGCCCGCGCAGGTAGAGCAGCCGCGCCTTTTGCAGATCCACGCGCACCGCGCTGCGCCGGTCGCCGATCTGCGCGCAGGTCGCCGCCGCCTGCTCCAGGTGCTCGTCCGCCTCGCGCCAGCGCCCCTGCCGGATCAGCGTCGTCGCCAGGCTCATGTGCATCCAGCCGGCGAAGGAGACGTCCCCCACAGACCGGGCCAGCTCCAGCCCCTTGGTCTTGAACTCCAGCGCCTTCGCGTACTCGCCGAGCGCCTCCCACGAGCCGCCCAGATTGTTGTGGCTGAAGAGCAGCCCGCGCACGTCGTTCAGGCTCGTGAAGGCCGCGTGCGCCTGCGTGAAGCCCTCCAGCGAATCCCGGATGCGGCCGTGCGCCTGGTGGATGCACGCGTGCAGGTTGTGCAGGTGCGCGATCTCTCGCGCGTCCTTGAGCTGCTCGGCCAGCGCCATCGCCTTCGCCGACATCCGCTGCGCGATCTCCAGCTCGTTGGTCCAGAAGTAGAGCCGCGACAGCTCGTGCAGCAGCTTGAGCGCCTCGGCCGACTCGCGGTCGCGGCCGAGCGCGTCCAAGGCCTGGTTGTACTCGACCATCGCCTCCGCGACCTTGCCCGCGCGATGCAGAAAAAAGCCGCGCCGCCGGTGGGCCTCGGAGAGGTGCTGGGGATCGCCCATCTGCTCGCAGGCGGCGCGGAACTCGTCCATGCGCCACAGGCCCTCCTCCCAGCGGCCCTTGCGGTCGAGCACGTCGAGCAGGTCGCCGAGCACTTCGAGGCGGCGCGCCGCGCCCTCGATGCTCTCGTTGGCCTTGGAAAGCTCCAGCACCTGCTCGAAGAAGTGGATCGCCTGGTCGTTCGCGTAGGCGCGGAAGGCCTTGCGCGCGGCGGAGAGGGAGCAGGTGAGGATCTTCTCCTCGTCCCCGGCGGCGGTCCAGTGGACGACCAGCTCCTCGATGTGGGCTTCGAGCTCGGCCGCGAAATGGGTCTCGATCGAGGCGGCGATCTTCTCGTGGAGGCGCTTCTTCTTGCGGCGGTTGATGCCGCGATACAGGACTTCCCGGATCATCGGGTGGGTGAATTCGTAGAGGTCGCCGGCGCCGCGCACGTCGAGCTCGGCGACCAGCTTGAGGCGCAGCACGTCGTCGAGCGCGTCGAGCACGTCCTCCTCGGGCAGGCCGGTGACGGCGCAGACCACGTCGAAGGAGAACTGGTGGCCGATCGCGGCGGCGATGGCGAGGAAGTCGCGGTTGGCGTCGGCGAGGCGCGAGAGCCGGCGCTCTATCAGGTCGCGCACGCTGGTCGGCACGTCGACCTCGTCGAGGCCGCGCAGGGCGACCCCGTCGTCGCGCACCAGCACGGCGCCGGCGTCGAGCATCGCTTTGAGCATTTCCTCGATCATGAAGGGGTTGCCGCCGGTCTTCTCGCCGACCGTGGTCACGAGCTGCCAGGGCACGCGGCCGTCGCCGAGCAGCGAGGCGAGCATTTCCGCGGTCTGGTCGTTGTCGAGCCGCTTGAGCTGCAGCCGTTCGTCGGTCAGGCCCTCCTTCGCCATGCTCGCGAGCAGCTCGTCGAGCGGATGGTGGCGGCGCTGGCGCTGGATGATCTCCTCGATGCGGTAGTTGATGACCAGCAGCACGCGTTCTTTTTTTGTATTGCGCACGAAGTAGTGGAGGAGCTCGCAGGTCAGCTCGTCGGCCCAGTGGAGGTCGTCGAGGAGGAGGAGGACGGGCTCCTGGCGCGAGAGCGAGATGAAGAAGCGGGTGACGGCGTCGAAGAGGCGGAGCTTGTCCTCGCGCTCGCCGAAGGCGACGGGCTCGGGGAGTTTCTTGACGCTCTCGCGTTCGCCGAGCTCGGGGACGAGGCGGGCGAGTTCGCGGCCGAGCGGGCCGATCATCTTGCCTTCCCACTCGAGGTCGTACTGGCCGATGGAGCGGTTGACTTCGCGCAGCGCCTCGACGAAGGGCTGGTAGAAGATGCCCTCCTTTTCGAAGCAGTTGCCGACGAGGTAGCGGAAGCCTTCGAGGAAGGCGCCGGCTTTCAGCTCTTCGACGAGGCGGGTCTTGCCGACGCCGGCCTCGCCGCAGATGACGGCGAAGCGGCCCTGGCACTTGAGAACGCCGTCGAGGAGGCGGTCGAGGCGTTCGAGCTCAGGTTTCCGCCCGACGAACTTGGAGCGCAGGAGGTGGGGGCGTTCGGCGCCGGGGGTGGTGAAGGTGGTGGTGGAGATGTGGGCGTCGTCGCAGCGGCGGTCCTGGAGGGCGGCGATGACGTCGGTCGCGGTCTGGTAGCGGTCGACGGGGTTTTTCTCGAGGAG
>JACRIP010000656.1 GCA_016220045.1 Planctomycetota bacterium | reverse complement strand
GCCATGGACCCCCTCAAGAACCCCTTCTCGCCCGGAGCCGGCGCTCCGCCGCCGGAGCTCGTCGGGCGCGACCCGATTCTCGAACAGGCCCGGATCCTCCTGGGCCGCATCAAGTTGCGCAAGCCCGAGAAAAGCCTTCTACTGACCGGGCTGCGTGGTGTAGGCAAGACCGTCCTGCTCAACGAGATCGAGCGAATGGCGGTCAAGGTCGAGTACCGCACGGTCGCCATCGAGGCGAACGAAGACAAGCGCCTCGGCCCGCTGATCGCCACCCACCTGCGGACGCTGCTGTTCGACCTGGATCGCCTCGCCGGCGTCGGAAATAAGGTCAAGCGCGGACTGCGGGTGCTCCGCAGCTTCGTGGGCGCGCTCAAGCTCACTCTGGGTGAGGTCACGATGGGCCTGGACATCGATCCGGAGGAGGGCGCCGCCGACAGCGGGGACCTGGATGTGGACTTGCCGAACCTCTTCGTTGCCGTAGGGGAGGCCGCGGAGGAGCGGAAGTCGGCGGTCGCGCTCTTCCTCGATGAGATCCAGTACTTCGACCCGAAGGAACTGGGCGCCCTCATCATGGCGATGCACAAGGTCCAGCAGAAGCAGCTTCCGCTGGCCCTGCTGGGCGCCGGGCTGCCGATCCTGCCCGGGCTGGCCGGCGCGTCGAAATCCTACGCCGAGCGGCTCTTCAACTTTCCCGACGTGGGCGCGCTTTCCGCGGAGGACGCCGCCAAGGCGCTGCGAGTTCCCGCGGCTGCCGCCGGAGTGAAAATCGACTCCGCCGCGCTCGGCGAGGTGTACCGGCTCACCCGGGGATACCCCTACTTCATCCAGGAGTGGGGATACCAGATCTGGAATGCGGCGGCGGCGAGCCCGATCACATTGAGGGTGGTGGAGGCGGCCACGACGGCCGTCATTCCGCGCCTGGACCAGAACTTTTTCCGCGTCCGCTTCGATCGCCTGACACCCAGCGAGAAGAACTTCCTGCGCGCGATGGCCGAGCTGGGCCCCGGCCCACGCCGCACCAGCGACATCTCCGACGTCCTCGGGGTCAAAGTCACCAGCGTGGGCCCGCTCCGCGCCAAGCTGATGAAGAAGGGGATGGTCTACAGCCCCGCGCACGGCGACATGGCCTTTACGGTCCCGCTGTTCGATGAGTTCATGATTCGGGCCATTCCCGAGCTGCGCCGGAAGGGATGAGGGCTGCGGGGAATTCCTGAGGGCGGGCGGCTCACCGGCGGCCTGGCCGGCATGTCCAGAGAATCGCACACCAGCGCCGGTCACCGGCCTGGGAAGGCGACACGCCCTTGACTCCGCCCTCCGCAACCCGCTAGAATTCCCTGCGTTGCCGAGCGGGCGTCCGGAAAATCGAACATTCCCCGCAAGCCCCACGCGTCGCCCTGTGCCCGCTCTGCCCGCTCTGCCCGCTTTGCCCGCCCTGACCCCTGACCCCTCGCCGCCGTCCACCGGCCACCGCCGCGCAGGACCCCATGATCGGTACCCTCCTCAATCAACGCTACCGCATCCTCCGCGCCCTCGGCGAAGGCGGCATGTCCTCCGTCTTCCTCGGGGAGGATACCCAGCAGGAAAACCGCCGCGTCGCCGTCAAGGTCCTCCTCCCCGAAGCCGCCCGCCGCGAGACCATCCGCCACTTCCAACATGAGTTCTCCCTCCTCACCCAGCTCCGCCATCCCCACCTCGCCGAGGTCTACGACTTCGGCAACGACCCCGCGACCGAACGCTTTTTTTTCACCTGCGAGTACGTCGAAGGCGGCGATCTCTTCGAGGCCACGCGCGGCCTGCCGCTGCCCGAGATCGCCGAGCTTTTCGCCCAGCTCTGCCGCGCCCTCGACTACATCCACGCCAAGGGCCTGATCCACTACGACATCAAGCCCTCCAACATCCTCGTGCACCGGCCCGCCCCCGCCGCCCCGCCGGTCGCCAAGCTCCTCGACTTCGGCCTCGCCGGCGAAGAGCGCGGCGTCGGCGAGTTCCGCGTGCGCGGCACCGTGCACTACATGGCCCCCGAAATCGTGCGCGCGGGCCGCGCCGACCGCCGCGCCGACCTCTACTCCCTCGGGGTGACCCTGTATCAGGTTATCACGGGAGAGCTGCCCTTCGCCGGGCGCTCGACCCAGTCGGTCCTGCGCAAGCACCTCCTGGCCCCGCCCCCGCCGCCCGCCCTCCGCCGGCCCGGACTCCCCGCCGCGCTCGAAGCCGTCATCCTGCGGCTCCTGGCCAAGGAACCGCACGAGCGCTTCGGCCGCGCCGGCGAAGTGATCGCCGCGCTCAACGGCGCGCTCGGACTCGCCCTCCCCGCCGAGACCCGGGCCACGCGCGAGAGCTATGTCCTGTCCGGCAAGCTGGTCGGCCGCGACGCGGAGATGGCGGGACTCCTGCACTCGCTGAACGACGCGCTCACGCCCGGCGCCGGGGCGGCCCCGGCCTGCGTCGCCGTCAGCGGCGAGCCCGGCGTCGGCCGCAGCCGCATCCTGCGCGAGCTCAAGGTCCGCGTGCAGATTTCCGGTGCGACCATCCACGCGGTGGACGCCGCGCGCCACGCGGGCGCGCCCTTCGGCGCCTTCGCCGAACTGCTGCGCCGCATGGTCGGCAGCCTCGAGCCGGGCGCGCCCCGCTCCGAATTCCTGCAGGCCGCGCTGCGCCGCCGCGGGGCCGAGCTAGTGAAGCTGCTGCCCGAGCTCGGCCCGCGCTGGAAGCTCGCCCCCTCCCCCGCCCTGGATTCCAAGGAGGAGGCGCTCCGGCTCGCCGACGCGCTGGCCGGGTTCCTGCACGAAGTCTCCTGCCGTTGGCCGCTCGTCATCTCGCTGGACGACCTGGAGAGCGCGGACCAGGGCACGCTCGACGCCCTTGCCTACCTCGCGCGCAACCTCGCCCTGCTGCGTCGCGCCGGCGCGACG
>JACRIP010000655.1 GCA_016220045.1 Planctomycetota bacterium | reverse complement strand
CGAATCGCTGCCTTTCTGCGACAGGCTCCAGCGGGGTATGGCGGCCGGCTGGCGGCCTAGTCGTCGAACACCTTCGTGGGGTCGGTGGTCTCGGTGTCGATCTTGAAGCCCAGCGTGTCCCTGAAGGCGGACTGGAAGTGCAGGCGCGACGTGCCGTTCAGCGTGACGGTGAGTGCCGCGACCGCGCCGAAGAGCTCCGCATTGTCGCCCATCTTGAAGTCGGTCGCCATGCCGTAGAATCCGCCCCAGGCCTTCGAATCGCCGGACATCTTCATGTCCTGGCTCGGGCCCTCGGCGGAGAGCAGCAAGAGGACGCACTCGTTGTTTTCGTTGAGGTGGGAATTGCCTTTCAGTCGCATCGGCCCGTCGAGGTAGATCGTCGTCGTGCCGGCCATGCGGAGCACGGCGTTGTCGTCGAGGGAGAGCTCGGTGAAGTAGTAGCGACCGGAGGGCAGGGTCATGGTCTGGTTGTCTTTCATCTTGAACTTGGTTCCGATCAGGGGATCCGTGCCCTGATCGGTGAGGCCGATGGTGGCGTTGTCGTTCTTGAACGCGCGGGTCTTGATCGAGCCGAGGACCGCGGGCAGGGCGAGCTGCGGTTGGTGCTCGAGCACGTTACCGGTGACTACGCCGTTGTTCTTCAGCGCGACGAGACCGCCGCTGACGGCATCGCCTACGACTCGTCCGTCGTTCTTGACGGTGACGAGCTTGTTGGAGCGCGCCGGGGCAGGGGCGCCGGCCATGCCGTCCACGATGGCGGACCCGCCGATCGTGACCTCCTTCTCGCCGAAGATGGCCTGCGTGGCCCAGGGGAAGATGGGCACGATGGCGACGTCATCGGAGAAGAGGCGGAGGGCAGGCAGGACGGCGAAGGCGGCCAGTCCGGCCGCGAGGGCCAACGTGGGACGGCGGGAGAGCATGACGGGTCTCCTCCAAGCTAGTGGGAGCCTTGCGTCGCTTCCGCGGCGCCGTAGTTGATCGTCCAGCGGTCGCCCACGCGTCCGGCGCCGATGCAGGTCCAGACCGAGGCGAGCAGCGTGCGGTGGTGCGGGGCGCTGTGCGTGAGTCCGGCAAACTCCTGATGGCCGTCGAGGTTGCCGGCGCTGATGGCCTCGCCGACGATGCGGCCGGTGAAGCCCGCGAGGCGTGCGCGCGTGCCGGGTCCGGCGTGGGCGGGGACCGGGGAGTCGTGGCTGAAGTAGTCGAGCTCGCCCATCTCCCGGCTGTGACCGCGGGCGGCTTCGCGCAATTCCAGGCTGATGCGCAGCGCGCGCCGGCCGAGGCGCACGCGATAGGCGTTGGTGTCGGCCACGAAGTCCCATTCGTCGCGCGTCATGCGGTCGCGCAGGGCGAGGTTGGCGGTCAGAATGCGGGCGTTTTCGGCGGCGAGATCGAAGGTCTCGAAGGGCAGCGGGAAGTCCTGCCAGGTCAGCGGGGCGGGGCGGGCGGCGGCGAGGGCGAGGACCGCGAGCCAGTGTGGACGCTGGGGCGAATCCCCGAGCGCGCGGGCGCGCGCGTCGAGGTCGGCGGTTTCGGCGAGGCGGGTGGCGGCGTCGGGGCCGGGGCGCGCGAGCGCAGGGCCGGGCACGGCGGCGACGCGAGCGACCTCGGCGAGGGCTTCGTCGATCTCGGGCTGGCCGTCGTGCTTGGTGTAGCGTTCGCGGTCGGCGATCCGGCGCAGGGCTTCGGCGCGCGCCTCGAAGAGGTCGAGCTTGGCGCGCTGGAGGCGGAAGACCGCGGCGAAGTCGGGGGTTTCCCGGAGCTGGTCGAGAAGGGCGGCGCGGCGATCCGCGAGGGCGGCGCGCAGGGCGGCGCGACCGGAGGCGCCGAAGTCGGCGAGCGCGTCGTAGACGTGGGCGCGTTCGGCGGGCGTGCGGGCCGCGGCCAGGCGGGCGAGTAGGGTAGTAACCGGATCGGAGGCGCCGGGCGTCGCGGCGCCGGAGGGCGTGGCGGGCGCGGCGGGGGACGCACGGCCGGCGGAGGACGCGGACTCCACGGTGATGCCGCTGGCGAGCGAGGTGAGGACCGGCTCGGCGGGGGCGGCGGGGGGTGCGGAAGGCGTGGGTGGTTCGGACCTGCCCTCTCCCCTGCCCTCCCCCGCTGCGGCGGGGGAGGGGGACCCAACGGGTGCGGACACGCCGAGCGCTGCGGCGGGGGAGGGGGACGGTGCGGGTGCGGACACGCCGAGCGCTGCGGCGGGGGAGGGGGACGGTGCGGGTGCGGACACGCCGGGCGCTGCGGCGGGGGAGGGGGACGGTGCGGGTGCGGACACGGAGGAAGCAGCGGGAGCGGAGGCGGAGGGTAGTTCGGACCTACCACCACCCCTGCCCTCCCCCGCTGCGGCGGGGGAGGGGGACGGTACGGGTGCGGGAGGCGCGTGGCTGGCGGTGGCGGTGGGCGTGGCGCGGGCGATCGAACGCGCCCCCGCGCCGTCACGCAGCAGCACGGAGAGGGCGATCCCCATCACCAGCGCCGAACCGAGGAGCGTGCCGACGATCGAGGTGGTCGCGCGGGCGCGCCGGCGACGGCGCAGGGTGGAGGTCGAGGAAGTGGTGACATGAGTCGAGGTCGGGTGGGACGCGCGTCGCGTCGGGACCGTGGGTGATCCCGCGGCCGACACCGGAGAGGCGGGCCGCGTGTGCGCGTCCCGGACCTGTCCCGCCTTCCGCGGCGGAACCGCCGGCGCCAGCGGAGAAGCCATCTGCCGTGTCGCCGTGCGCGGGGTGGAATGGGCGACCACGCCCGGCCCGGACCGGGGGATGCCGCGGGAGGTTTCGGTCGCGCGCTGCATGGTGCAATCCCCGGATGCTTGGCGGAGGTGCGGGCACTGGATACTCGACTGCCCCCTTCCGCTGGGTGGAAGGAGTGAGGAACCGTGAAGTTCGCAAGCGGCAGGCCGCGCGGCGTCCACCCGCCGTCACCCGGCGTGCCGGCGGCTGCGGTCAGACGTCGGGAACCGCACTTTACCCACGCTGCGATCAAGAGTTAGTCAGGGAGGGGGGACGAGGAGCAGGCGGTCGGCGGCACTCCTGCCGGCGGGAGGGTCGGCCCTCGCCCGGACAGAGTCTCCGCACTGTTCAAGTGACTCGACACCTGAAGTCGGGGCGGGCGGATTCGGAGTGTTTTTGCCTGTTCAGCGACCTGTACAGTTCACCTGGATTACCCAGTGCAGAGCGAATATGTATGCGCCGGAGCGCAGGAAGGAGGTCGGCCGGAGCGTACCGGGATCTGGATGGGCCGTATTCATTGGACGCACGAGACATTTGGCCTGCGACCCATCTTCGACCTTCGCAACTTGCTTGCCTCGCTCTGCGGGGTCGCCTGTCGGGCGTGTTCCTGAGTCGCGTAGGAGGACGCGGCGGCCGTGACCGCGGCTCCCCGGGGGTTGGGGTCGGGGGCAAGGGGCCGGGCCGTGGCGACGAAGATGCCTTGCGCCGCGGGTGCCGCGCGGTATACTGGCGGCGGCATCATCGCAGGGAGGTCTCATGAATTCGCGAGATCGAGAGCGGCTGGGTCGCCGCGCCGGGAGGGGGGCAATCGCCGCCGCCGCGTTCGTCGCCGCGGGCCTGTGGTTCGTCGGCGCCCTGGCCTGGGCCGAGGAGGCGCCGGCGCCGGGCGCCTACCGTCAGGAAGGCAAGGACAACCGCGGCGTCGCCTACGTGCGCACCGCCCGCATCGAGCGTTCGCCTGATGGCCTGCGCCTCAGCCTGGAGCGGGGCGGCGGCGTCTTCGTGAGCGGCCCGCTGGTCCGGGAGGGCGCGCGCTGGCGCTTCGAGACCGTCCTGGTCGCGGGCGGGATCGCCGACGCCCTCGACGGGCGGCGCGTGGAACCGACGCTCCTGCGCGCCTTCTATCGCGCCGCTCCGGCCGGCGCGCTCGCGGGCACCTGGCGCGTGCTCGCGGGCCGGCGCGTGCTCGAGTCCGGGGCCGAGACGCTCACTCCGGCTGCACCCCCGAACGAGCCGCCGCCCGACTGCCCGACCAAGGTCCATCTGTCGGTCAGCGTCGATTGGGAAGGTCGCGAGCTCGCCGACGGCAACCTCGCCGCGATGGAGGCCTTCCGCGCCGCCAACCCCGACGTTCCGCTCACGCACTTCCTCAACGCGGCGTACTTCACCAAGCCCGGCGCCGACCGCGCGCGCGTCGCGGCCCAGATGCGCCGCGTGCTCCGACCCGGGGACGAAACCGGCATCCACATCCACGGCTGGCGCTCGCTCTTCGCGGCCGCCGGGGTGCCCTACCGCACCACGCCCACCTTCTGGGGCGCAAACTACCCGCTTTCCCCGGTCGGTGGCGACGAAGGGCACGAAGTCGAGATCTGCGCGTACGCGGTGCCCGAGTTGCGCGCGGTGCTGCGCACCTCCCGCGACCTCCTGACGGATGCGGGATTCGCCGTATCCGGTTCCTTCCGCGCGGGCGGGTGGATGGCGGATGGGAAGGTGCTGGAGGCGCTGGCGGCCGAGGGCTTCGGCATCGACTCCTCCGCCACCGACCCGGCCTGGCACGACGAACTGGCGGACCTGCCCCTGCGCGCGCGCATCGGCGAGGTCTGGCCCGGCGTGACCAGCTCGAGCGCGCCCTTCGTCGTGAATACGGCGGCGGGTCCGATCCTGGAAATGCCCGATACCGGCGCGCTCGCCGACTACGTCACGCCCGCGGAGATGACCCGGCACCTGGAGGAGGCGCTGGCGCGCTGCGAGCGCGAGCGGAAACAGGACCTTTTCGTGCACATCGGGTTTCACCAGGAGACCGCGGGGCGGTACGCGGCGCGCGTGACCGAGGCGTTGCGCGCGGTGCGGGCGCAGGCGCCGAAGTGCCTGGTGATCGAGACGCTGGAAGCGGCGGCGCCGGCGGCGCGCGCGCAGACCCAACGGGGCGGCCCCGCCGGCGGCGGTGGATCTGCCGGAAGCGCCGGGAGCGCAGGCAATCCCGGCACGGGCGCGAATCCCCGCGACCGCTAGGGTTCCCCGTCACCCTCGATTCCGGAGGTCGAACCCAGCGTGGCCCCCACGCCCCGGGACGGCCGGCAACCGCCGGCGCACGGGCGATCGGCCCGCCGGCCGCGTGCGCGCGGCGTGATCCTCCTTGCGTCAGGTTGTATGCGTCTGCCATCACCCTTCGCCCCGGCGCTTCATCGGGCGTTCGCCCTGTCGGTCGCCGCGCTCGCCCTCGCGGCCCTCGGCCCGCTCGCGCTCCACCCGGCCGGCGCCCAGGATCCGGCCCCGCCCGGCCCGCCCGCCGCCCAACCGGCCGCGGCGACGATCCCGTATCGGAGCCCGGGGGGACGGTGGTCCGTCCGCCTCCCCGCGGGCTGGCTCCCCCGCACCGTGCCGGATTCCGCCGAACTGGTCGATCGCGTGCGCTTCGGCGGTCCGCTCGGCCCTTTCGCCGGGATTCAGGTAGAAACCCTGCGACGGGATCTGCCGCTGCCGGTGATGGTCAAGCGGCTGCGCGACGGCGTGCGCCGGCGCGGCACGGTCGTGCAGGAGGAATCCCGCGCGCCGATCGGCGGCCGCGCCGCCTGGGTCGGCGAGTACCTCGTGGTCCAGGGAGAATTGCGCCTGCGCGTCGTGCAGGCCGCGCTCGATCTCGGCCCGCGCAAGCTGCTCCTCGCGTTCACCGGCCCCGACCCGCTGCGCGCGCAAGAACGCGCCCTCTTCGCGGACCTGCTCGCCTCCGCGGCGCTCGGCGCCCTGCCCGTCGAGGGCGGCGCCGAGGTCGAGTTCGCGATGCGCGAGTTCGGCGGCGGAGCGCTGCGCATCGATCTGCCGAGCGGTGGCGTCGCCCGCGAGGAGGGCGCGCGGGTCGAAGTGACCTGGGAGGAACTCGGGCTGGAGTTCCGCGCCGCGTGGCGACGCACGGCGCAGACCCCGGCCGAGGCCGCGCGCGCCGATTTTGCCGACCTGGAGCCGGCGGAGCAGGAGGGCCTGGTCACCGAGGTGGTGAAGCAGGAGGAGGCGGCCTTCGCCGACGGGCGCGGCGTGCGCGTGAGCTACCGCCTGCTGGACCAGGGGGCGCGCATCCTCTGCGGAATGGCGACCTACCGTGCGACCGGTCCGGGCGAGCTGCTGGTCTACGGGCTCACGCGGCTCGGCGGCGAGGACCTGGAAGCGGGGGTGGGCATGGCGCGGGGCGTGGCGCGGGCCGCGATCCAACCGCGCCTCGGGGCCGGGCTGGGCGCGGCGCCGGCGCTCGAGACGGAGGCGGAGATCTGGCAGGGACGCGGTCGGGTCAAGCTGCCGGCCGGCTGGGCGGCGGCGGCGGTTGCGGTTCAGGAGGCCACGCCCGGCGTTCCGGCGGCGGTCGAGAAGCGGTACGCATGTGCGCCGACGGCGCCGGACCTGGGCGTGACTGCGGCCACGGGAACGGTGGCCGGGGGGGGCGCCGCCTTCGAGGCGTGGCTGCGCGGGAAGGCCTATCGGAAGCGCGACCGCGCGGAGGTCGGGCCGGCGCGGCCGATCTCCGTGGGGGGAAAGGCGGCGACCGCCTGGTCGGTCACGCACGGCCCCTCAGGGGATCGCTGGAGTACCACGCTGGTGGTGCGCTTCGAGGGCGACCGCTTCGAGCTGCTGGCCTCAAGCTGTCCGCGCGCGCTGGAAGCGGCGTACGGGGGGTTGGCGGAGCGGGTGGCGGCGACGGCGGAGTAGGGATCAGGGATCAGGGCGGGGCGGGGGGCGGGGCGGGGCGGGGCCTTGGCAGCGGAATCAACAGACCCAAACGTCCAAACGGCAAAACGCCTAAACGTCGCCCGCCACGGTCTGTCCCTCGACGGCAACATGATCCGGAATCAAGAAGGTGTCCAGTAGGTTTCCAATCCGCTCACCGCGTGGCGAGGAGGCGGCGATCGAGGGTGATCAGCCAGCCGGCGACGTCGCCGAAGAGACCGACGGCGTCGCTCGAGGTGACCGGGAGGACTTCGCGGCGGAACGCGGCGCCTCCGTCATGGCTGGTCAGGAGCAGGTGTTCGAGGTCCATCCCGCCCTTGCCGAAGGAGACGCCGACGATGCGGACGGTCTCTCCGGCCGCGGCGAGCTGGTCGGCCACGAAGGCCCCGGGGAGCTCCGCGCCGCGCTCGATGCGGCTGCCCTTCAGGCGGCCGAAGAAGACCGCGGGCTTGCCCTGATCGACGACCACGCGGTCGCCCTCGAGCAGGTGGACCCGCCCGCCCGGCCACGGCGTGCGGTCCCAGGTCTTTCCCTGATCCCGCGAAATCTGGAGTCCGTCGCCGGCGAGCGCGATCGCGCCGCCGCCGGCGTCGCAGAGGCGCTCCTTGAACGGGTCGCGCCGGCCCGGGGCTTCGACCGGGCTCCAGGTCGCCCCGCCGTCGGCGGTGTGCACGAGGGCTCCGGCCCCGAGCGCCCAGCCGCTGTCCGGACCGGTCACCACGAGCTGGCGGACGCTGCCCGCCGGGATGGCGCCGGCCTCGCTCCACGAGGTCCCGCCGTTCGCGGAGCGGAAGAGCGCGTACACGCTGCCCTCGGGCTGGTCGGTACGCGGCCGCGCGACCGCGAGCCAGGCGACGCGCGCGTCGAGCAGGTCGGCGGCCACCGCGGCGCCGGGGGTGTCGAGCGCCGGCGCGAGCGTCCGGCCCCCGTCGGCCGACAGGAGGACCGTCGTCCGGTCCGAAAAGCGCGGATCGTCGTGACCTGCGGCGCCGGCCGTGCCGGGTATATACCCGACCAGCAGGCCGGTTTCCGCGCCGGTGAGCAGCACGCGCACGGTCTTGAACCCGGAGTCGACCTTGCCGATCGGTTTCCACGTCGTGGCGGCCTCCCCGCCGACCCGCAGCATGCCGACGATCGCGACCGCCACGCAGGCCGCGACGCCGGCCGCCAGGGCGGCCTTGCTTGTGCTCGTCATCAGAAGAGTTCTCCAAGGGTCCGGACGCCGCGCCACCAGCCTTGCGCGTTGTCGCGCACGCCCTCCTGGAAAGAATCCCACACGGCGCCCGCCGTGCCCAGCGGGTCGTCCAGGGCGTCGCTGCCCGCGGCGCGCACGCGATCGTAGTACTCCTGGGCCATGCGGCCCGCGATATCCACGACCTGCCCGAGCCCGGCCTCGGTGAAGAGGTCGCGGAGGTCGGGTGTGGTCCCGATGCGGATCAGGTCCATGATCGGCAGATCCGCGAGCCCGGCGCGCCAGTACGCGTCCGCATGGGTGTCGTACGCGAAGCGGCGGAAGGCGTCGGGGTCCTCCTCGAGGCGGGCGAAGGCTTCGGGATCGCGCCGGCGCTCGTTCTCGATCGCGGTCTGGAGGTTCAGGCGCGCGCGGTCGAGCCAGGCCCTGCCGGTGTCGCTGAGCAGCGGGCGGAGTTCGTGGGTGAAGCGCAGCGCGTACTTCTCGCCGTAGTCGAGGTAGTAGTCGGGCGGGGGCGGGCCGCCGGGGTGACGTCTCATGTAATCATCGTAGCGCCAGCGG
>JACRIP010000647.1 GCA_016220045.1 Planctomycetota bacterium | reverse complement strand
CGGGGCGGACACAGGGGTCCGCCCCTAACCAAAACCGTGGTTTGGCGTAGGGGCGGACCCCCGTGTCCGCCCCGCTCGGTCGTGGATTCCGCCCCCCGGCACCTTTTGCGACGGCCTCTTCAGTCGGAGCCTACGCCGAAGACGATTCGCACTTGGCCCATCGTCCCGCCTGAATCGGCTGTCGCAAAAGGTCCGAAGTGGGTGGTGGATCTCGCAGAACCCGCGGTGTTGTAGGGGCGGGCCTTGTGCCCGCCCCATGGTGGCAGGGCCTGCAACCGTTGCTGGGGCGGCCACGATGGGGCGGCCACAAGGGCCGCCCCTACAGGACGATGTTCGCCAGGCGCCGCGCGGGGGGGAGCCGGCGCGACACTTTTGCGACAGCCTCTGAAGGCGGAACTACCAACGAGCCGGATGGCCGAGCTACGGTGCTTGTCACCGCGAACGATTCGTCTGCCTGGGGCGGCGATTCGCGTTGTAGTGGGGCGGGCCTGGTGCCCGCCCCGCCGGCCGACGACGTCGGCGCTGCGGGGCGCCCCTACCGACATGCGCAGGTACGGTCGTGCACCCGCGACTGGCGCGCCGCTTGACATCTGTAAAGTTGCGATGCAGGACGGACGGGGATCGGCTGTAAAGACGATGCGAGCGCGCCGGTCAGAGAACTCCGTGCACGCGGCCGGATCCCGCGCCGCTCCCAGGTATTGCACTGACGCGCAGCGCGCGCGACCCGCGGCGGGCCTTCGCTGCCGCCCGGTGCGCGCGGCAGCCGGCAGCGGCGGCACGGCGGCACGCGGTTTGTTCTAGCCTTGCTCGGGCCGGCGCTCTTCGGTACCGTGGACGACTCAGGGGAACCGAATCCACTCCGCTGGAGGCGTTCATGGCGCCCAGGGTGTCCGGGCCCGGCGGCGGGCTGCACATCATCGCGGGCAGCGCGCGGGGCACGAAACTCCTGTCTATCCCCGGGCACAAGATCCGCCCGGCGCTGGCGCGCGTGCGGACCTCGCTCTTCGACATTCTGACCCCGGCGCTCGCCGACGCGCGCGTGGTCGACCTGTTCGCGGGCACCGGCAGCGTCGGGCTGGAGGCCGTGAGCCGCGGGGCCGCCTCCTGCCTCTTTGTCGAGCTCGACCCGGAGTGCGCCGCCGTCCTGCGCCGCAACATCGCGCGGCTGCGCTTCGGCGCGCGGGCGCCGGTCCTGCTCGGGGACGCGCTCGCCTGGCGGCCCGCGGCGGGCGACCCGCCGCTCGACCTGGTCTTCGTGGATCCACCCTACCGTCTCTACGGTGAGCCCGCGACGCGCGCGCAGTTGCGCATGCTCTTCGACGAGGGCCTGGCGCCGGCGCTCGCGCCGGACGCGCGCATCGTGGCGGAACATCCGGCGGGCGACCGGCTGGAGGACGAATTGCGGGCGCTGGTCCTGGCGGACCGGCGCAGGTACGGACAGACGGAGCTGTCGTTTTTCGCACGGCATCCTGCGGGGAGGCCCAGCCCATGAGGGGACATCGGGTAAAGATCCTAGGCAGCGCGGCGCTCGCCGCGGCATTGACCGCGGGCGGCGTGCCGGCCATGGCACAGGACCAGCCGGCCATGCCCGCGCCGGTCCTGGAGGGCGATGCCGGCACTCCCGAACTGGCGGCCAAGAAGAAGGAGATCACCAACAAGCTCGTCGGCTTCAAGCTCTCCTTCGACTTCACCGACGCCCAGCTCGACGACATCATCTCCTTCTGTCGCGAAGTCTCCGGCATCAACTTCGTCATCGACCGCCGCGTGTGGGACAAGTACCGCCCCGAGGAGCTGCGCGTCACCATCAAGCTCGCGGACGTCTCCCTGCGGACGGCGTTGAGATTCGTCCTGGAGCCGCGCGGCCTGACGATGATCTTCCGCGACGGCGTGATCCTGGTGGTGCCGAAGGAGACGCTCGATGAGGAGCTCGTGCTGGAAATCTACGACGTGAAGGACCTGATGACGAAGATCCCGGACTTCCCGGGTCCGGAGGTGGCGCTGACCGCGGGCAGCGAAGCCGCCACCGGCGTGGACTTCAATGCGCCCACCGAATCCACCGTGCTCACCGATCCCGACCGGCTCTCCGACCTGATCCGGAAAAACGTCGGCGGGGACTCGTGGGACCGCGTCGGCGGCACGTCGATCTCCATCGCGAACGGCATCCTCTTCGTCGTGCAGAGCCGGCGCGTGCAGCGCGAGGTCGCGCACCTGGTCGTGATGCTCCGGCAGTTCAAGTAGCCGCGGGCGCGGCGCGGGGGGTGCTGGGGGGCTGGGGGTGCTGGGGGTGCTGGCGCGTGGGTAGTGCGTGCATACCCCCTCCCCAGCCCTCCCCCGCTGCGGCGGGGGAGGGGGACCATGCGGGTGCGACGGGGCACACGGCAGGCGTGGCGCGGGGGAGTGAGGGTGCGCCGCGTGTCCTGCCCACGTCGAATCTGCCGGTTGCGACGTGTCGGGGCGGGCCTTGTGCCTGCCCCGCAGCCCGCCCGGTACGGCCCATCTGGGTCGCCCCTCCACCCAGCCTGGCACGGCACGAATCCAGGTTGACGCGACGCTAGGGTGCATGCCCGGATCTGCGGGACCAGAACGAAACCACAGAGACACAGAGGCACAGAGACGACGACGGGAACGAGGAGGCACCCCGTTCCGCGCCACCGGGGGCCGGGGCGCCGCACTCCGTGGCGCGGAACGGGGGGCCTCCTCGTTCCCGTCGTCTCTGTGCTACTAATGTCTGAAAGCGTGTTTTCCCAGCAAGCTTTTCGGCAGTCGCCTTGGCGGGATAACGCTACCGCGTCGGCTCCGTAATCGCCCAATCACACAATCGCCAAATCGCCCAATCGAAGCACCTCCAGCCTTGCGCTTGGGTTTCGGGCACCGCCCGACCTGAGTCTCTGTGCCTCTGTGGTTCAGTCGTCGTTCCGCAATACCGGACATGCACCCGCGACGCTACCGCGGCTTGCCCGGCCGCCGGCGCCCGCCCAAGCCCCGGAGGATCTCGGCGAACTCAGGCTCCTCCCGTAGATTCGCCAGATCGCCGTCGCGAGCCACCCATTCCGCATCGTCGTATCCCCCCGCCTCCACGGCCTTGCGCAGCCACTCCATCCCTTCCGCGCGCCGGTTCTGGCGCGACAGAATGCACGCCATCGTCAGCGCGACGGCCCCGTGCTCGGGCAGCCGCGCCGCGATCCCGCGAAAGATCACCTCCGCGCGCGCGGGGTCGTCCATGCGCAGACACAGCACGCCGAGCCGCGCGTTGAGGGAATCCGCCTGCGGCGCCGCCTCCTCCTCCAGACGCAACCGCAGGCGCGTCAGGTGCTCCGGTTCACCCAGCCGCGCGAGCACGAAGGCCACCGTGTCCTCGAGACTCTCCGCGTCCGTGAATTCGGTCTGGAGAAAGGCCTCGCGGTCCTCCAGGAGGCGACGGAGCGGAGGCACGGCTCCGGCATCCCCCACCTCCGCCAGCGACTCCCCGGCGAGCCAGCGCACGGTCGTTCGGCGTTCCTCCGAGAGCGCGGTGGCGAAGGCGTAGGTCGGATCCAGGAAGATGCGGAGCAGGATCGGCGTGGCGTCGCGGCCGAGCGCGGCGATGCGGCGGAACTGGCCGTCGTAGAAGCCGAAGCCGTTCTTCGACGTGATCAGCGCGTCCAGCTCGCGCTCGAGCACGGAGGCGAGGAGCTCGGGGAGAATCTGGTCGAGGATCGGGGCGAGCTCCGGGCGGCGCGTGCGGGCGGCTTCGAGGACCGGGCGGGCATCAGGCCCATACCGGATGACGGATCGGATCGCGAGGTCGCGCACTTCGGGGTCCTCGTCCGCGAGGAGCTCGACGAGACGGGGGAGGTCGGCGGTGTCGCCGCCGGCCGCGAGAATCTCGGCGGCGGCGCCGCGTACGCGCGCGTCGGGGTGGGCGAGGGCGGCGCGCAGGTGCGGGCGGGCGGCGGCGGCGGCCTGCAGCAGCTCGGCCCGCGCACTCTCGCGTTCGTCGAAATACCGGCTGCCGAGGGCGGCGACGGCGCGTTGCAGCGCGGCGTCGTCGG
>JACRIP010000646.1 GCA_016220045.1 Planctomycetota bacterium | reverse complement strand
CTCGTCGAATTGCTCGCGCAATCCTCTTGAGCCGCGCGCGGGGCCGGGGGTAGAATCCGGCCCTTGCCCCTTCCCCCCGCCGATCGAGCGCACCCCATGCTCTACGAACGCTCGGCCGAATTCGCCGGCGCGCCCGCCCGCTGGTGGCCCCTCCTGGCCAACACGGATTCCCTCAACCGCGAAGCCGGGCTGCCGGAAGTCACCTACGAGTTTCAGCCGCGCGCCGATGGCACCGTGGAGACGCAGGCGCAGGCGAAGAAGCTCGGCATGACCGTGCGCTGGCGCGAGCATCCCTTCGAGTGGATCGAGCCGCAGGGCTGGTCGGTGCAGCGGGACTTCGCGAACGGACCGTTCCGCGAGTTTCGCGGCGGCGCGCGCATCGAGCCGGCGGGCGCGGGCGTGCGCATTACGGTCTTCTGCGACCTGACGCCGCGCGGCGTGTTCGGGCGGCTGACGGCCGGCGCATTCGCGGCGAAGGAGCTGACCGGGCTGCTCGAGATCTGCCGCGCCTGGGAGGGGTATCTCGCGGGGCGCAGCGAGTCGCCCTACCCGCGGCGGACCGGGACGGCGCTGGTGGACGAGGCGGCGCTGGCGGAAGCGCTCGCGGTGCTCAAGCGGGCGCCGGTGCCCGCGGCGATCTGCGACCGGCTCGCGCGTCATCTCCGGGAAGCACCGGAGGAATTCGTCGTGCGCATGCGTCCGTTCGAGCTCGCCGACGCGTGGCGCCTGGACCGGCGCGACGTGCTGCGGACCATGCTCTACGCCACGCGCGCGGGCCTGCTCGAGCTGGCGTACGCGCTGATCTGCACCGCCTGCCGCGGCGCGAAGGACGGCATCGGCACGATGGGGGAGATCGGGCGCGAGGGCCACTGCCAGACCTGCAACGTCGGGTTCAAGGCCGACTTCGACCGCTCGGTCGAGGTGAGATTCAACGTGCACCCGGGCGTGCGGCGCGAGAAGCCGCGGCTCTATTGCGTGGGCGGGCCGCGCAACACGCCGCACATCCTGATGCAGCAGCGGCTCGCGCCGGGCGAGCGGCGCACGCTCGATTTCCTCCTGCCCGCCGGACCGTACCACGCGCGGATCGTGCAGCGGGCCGAGGCGCACGTGCTCGCCGCGCCCGAGGGCGGACCGCAGGAGGCGGTGTGGACGCGGCGCGGCGACGCCTTCGACCCGGTCCTCCCGGTGCTCGGCGCCGGCCGCGTGCGCGTGACCCTCGTCAATGCGGCCGCGGAGGAGGCGCTCTTCCGCCTGGAGCGCCAGGACTGGAGCGACAACGGCGTCTCCGCCGCCCAGATCTCGACCCTCCCGGAGTTCCGCGACCTCTTCTCGAGCGAAGCCCTGGCGCCGGGCATGGACCTGGCGATCCGCAATCTCACCTTTTTTTTCACGGACCTGAAGGGTTCGACGGCGCTCTACGAGGAGGTCGGGGACGCGTCGGCCTACGCGCTGGTGCGCGAGCATTTCGCCTTCATGCGGCAGCGGATCGAACGCAATCGCGGCGCGGTGGTGAAGACGATGGGGGACGCGGTGATGGCGGTCTTCTCGTCGCCGGCGGATGCGTTGCGGTCGGCGTGCGAGATCCAGGCGGACGTGGCCGCGGAGCGGACCGCCGGGAACGGCGCGGCGCGCTTCCTGGTGAAGATCGGCGGCAACCAGGGCCCGTGCATCGCCGTGACGACGGCGGGCGTGCTCGACTACTTCGGGACCACGGTGAACGTGGCGGCGCGCGCCGAGGGGCAGAGCATGGGGAACGACATTGTCGTCCCGGCGGCTCTGGCCGAGCGGCGCGACGTAGCGGCCGTGCTCGCGGAGTTCGGGGCGACGACCGAGCGCGTCGCGGCGACGCTGAAGGGAATCACCGGCGTGGCCGAGATGATGCGTCTGCGCGTGCCCGCGCGGTCGCCCTGCGCGGGGAGCGCGCCGGCGGCCGGGCTGAAGCCCGGGACTACAAACCCGGGTTGAAGCCCGGGAGAACGAACCCGACTCGCGTTGGCCGCGCCCGCCGATCCCGTGCTCGGCGCCGCGGGAGCAGGCGATCGCGCAGCGGGTTTGTAGTACCGGGCTTCAGCCCGGGTTTTCCGCCGGGCTTCAGCCCGGCTGCCCAGGGCATTCGCCGGAGCAGGTGCCCATCGATCCTGCGCCCAGCTTCGCGCCTGCGCTCGACGGGCAGACCGCCCAGCAGATGGACACGGGAACCACTCGCCTGGCGGAATCGACGATGCCCCGCATGGCGCCCCGGGACCGCGCGCAGGTGACCGACGAAGCGGCGTGTAAGGTGTTCGACGCATTCGTCGCCCAGCGCGGCGCGATGCCGAACATGTTCGCGACGCTCGCCCGCCTGCCTCAGCACCTGGTGAGCACGTTCGAGCATTTCAAGACGGTGATGAACGAGGGCACGCTGCCGCTCCGGCTCAAGGAGCTGGTGGGCGTGCGCGTCTCGGTCGTCAACTCCTGCGACTACTGACTCTCGTCGCACACCATGTTGTGCCGGCGCCTCGGCGTGACCGAGGAGCAACTGGCGGCATTGGGCGACCCGGCGACGACGCGGCTGACCGCGGCGGAGAAGGCCGCGCTGCGCTTCGCCGAGGGGGTCGCGGGCGACGCGAACGGCATTCCGGACGCGGTCTACGAGGAACTGCGCCGGCACTACGACGAGGCGCAGGTCTGGGAAATCGCCCTGGTCGCGGGGATCTTCTGCTACTTCAACCGCGTGAACAACGCGCTCCGGACCGACATTACGGTGTATCCCGCACGATGACGAACCCGACGGCGGCCGGCGCCTTCGACCTGGAGGGGGCGTGGGCGGAAGCGGTGCGCGAGCTGGACCGGGAAGTGGCGGCGGCGCGCGCTCTCCTGACGGAGCAGCGGCTGACGGTCTGCCTGGCGGGGGCGGTCGGCAGCGGGCGCCCGGCGTTACTGGCGGCGCTTCAGGGGGATACCGGAGGTGGGTCGGCGGCCGCCGGGTTGCCGGGGGAGCCGGAAGAGCTGGTGTTCTGGAGCCCGCCGGCCCGTCCGGAGGTCCGCTTCGCCCTGCCGCCGGCCTTCCAGGACCCGGCGCCGGAGCGGCGCGCGCAGGTGGAGCGCTTCGTGCGCGCCGAGGCCGACGTCCTGATCTTCGCCTTCAATGCGAACGCGGGGGTGACGCGGCAGGACCAGGCGGCTCTCGACGCCTTTCGCGCCGGCGGCAAGCCCTTCCTCGTGGTCTTCGCCAAGATCGACACCTTGCGGCCCGCGGACCGTGGGGTGGTGCTCGCGGACGCGGCGGCGCGGCTGGGACTGGGCGACGAGGCGCCGCTCGGGGTGGCGGCGGCGACCGGGGAGGGGATCGGGGAGTTACAGGATCGGCTGCGCGGGCTGCTGGACGGGCGCGGGAAGGCGATCCTGCTCGATCGCGGACGGCGCGCGCGGGCGGGGGAGGCGGAGCGCGTGACGGCGGAGGCGCTGGCGGCGGCGGCGGCCGGGGATTCGTTCGCGGCGGCGATGACGGTATGCGTGCGCGCGGCGGTGCGGCTGGCCTGCCTGGGCGGGCGGGAGGAGCGCCTTGGGCGTCTGGCGGAGGTGCTGCGCGCGGCCCTGGCGTCGCCGCGCACGCGCGAGCTGGCGGCGGCGCGCCTCGACACGGGGAAGCCGGAGGATGCCGCGGCCGAGCGCGCGCACCGGGTGCTGCTCGCGGCCTTCGCCGGCGCGATCCTGCGCACGGCGGCGGCGCTCTTCGCCGAGGAGCAGGAGCCGGCGACGGAGCGCCTGCGCGCGGTGTTCGCGGGCGCGCTGATCGAGCGGCGGCTGGCGCTGGCGCTGGGCGGCGGGGAGGGTGGGGGCGGCGCGGCGGTCGGCGCCGGCCGGGCGTTCGAGCTGCTGGCGGAGTCGCTGCGTTCGGGGGAGCTGGCGCCGGCGCGGCTGGCGGCGGTGCTGCCGGGCGTGAAGAGCGAGTTTGCGGCGTGGCGTACGGGTCGGATCGATGACGCGGAGTATGCGCGGCGGGTGGGCGCGCTGGTGCGCGGCGAGGGGGTGCCGTCGGTCCCGGCGGCGTCCGCCGCCCCGGCGGCCCCGGCCGAGCCCGCGGCGGCGGCGCCGGGTCCGATCGCGCGCGCCTTCCAGAAGGTCGCGGGCGCGCCGGGCGACCTGGTCGAGAACCTGTGGGAGACGCGGCTGCGACCGCGGTTCAGCGAGTGGACCGAGGAGCAGAAGGCGCTCCTGTCGGTGGACCTGCTCAAGCTGCGCGCCGAGCTTGAGGCCGACATCGATCGTAAATACGGCGAGCTCCTGAAAAAAACGCGGCAGGAGGCCGAGGATTTCATGACGCGGACGGTGGAGACGATCAACCGGCAGGCGGAAGAGGCGGAGCGGCGTGCGCGGCACCGGCTCTGGGTGTCGAGCCTCTTCATTCTCGGCTGGGCGCTGGTCGGGCTCGCCTACGCCCTCGTTCGGCGGTGGGCGGGCGCGTAAGGTTTGGGAGTTTGGGAGTTTGGAGGTTTGGAAGTCTCGGGGGACGTTCCACACGAAGTGCCGGAAGCCCCAATGATCTCGCTCTTGGCTGAGGGCGGCGCCAACCCCCTGAACATCCAAACTCCCAAACGTCTAAACCCCCAAACCTGGTTGTCTCCGGCATCAAGGTGGATCCGCCGATGACCTCCGGATTTCTCACCGCGCTCGGCCCGGCGCTCGCCGATCCGTTCGAGCAGTTCCGGCTGGTGGTCGGCGCGCTGGCGGTCTGGGAGCTGACCGACCTGGTGTTGGACCTGCGGCGCGGCTACGTGCGGGCATTCCGGTTGCTGGAGGGCGTGGGGGGACGGTTCGGGCTGCACGAGCTGCTGCGCGCGACCGTGCGCCTGCAATTGCTGCGGCTGGTCGTGCGGCCGCGCGGGTGGGAGGAGATCCGCATTCTCCTCGTGCAGGCCGCGGCCCTCCTGTGCGGGGTCCTGACCTGGCACCTGGCAGGTTAAGCGTCGTTGAACGCCGTTAAACGAGGTTGAACGCCGTTAAATGCCGTAGTATAAGGTAAACGCATGAGCGATAAGGCCGCGCCCGAGCGCATGGTCGTGCTGACGCTGATCGGGCGCGTGAACGTGGGCAAGTCGACCCTGTGCAACGCGATCCTGCGGCGCGAGCTGGCCGAAGTCGATCCGCGGGCGGGCTGGACGCGCGAGGTGTCGCTCTACCCGGTGAGCGAGACGCTGGCGATCGCCGACACGCCGGGACTCGACGACCCGAATCCCGCGGTGGCGGACAAGGCCTTCGACTTCGTGGGCCACTCGGACCTGTTTCTGCACCTGCACAACCTGGACGAGGGCGTGGGCGCCCCGGCGCGCGACGCGCTGGCGCGGCTGCGCGCGGCCGGCCTGCCGCTCGCCGTGGTCTTCAACAAGTGCGACCTGCTGCCGGCCGGTCTGCGGCCGGAGCTGGTGCGCCAGCAGGCCGACCGCCTGGGGGTCGCAGGGCTGCCGCTCTATGCGACCTCGGCGCTGACCGGCGAGGGCGTGCCCGCGCTCGCCGACTGG
>JACRIP010000670.1 GCA_016220045.1 Planctomycetota bacterium | reverse complement strand
GCTCGCAAGGCCCGTCCGTTCGTAGTTCCGCCTTCAGGCGGAGCGTACGCCGAAGACGGAGCGCAATTGGCCCATCGTTCCGCCTGAAGGCGGAACTACAAACGAGCCGGATGGCCGATCTACGGTGCTTGGCCCTGCGGACGGCCCGCCTGCATGGAGCGGCGATTAGCGTTGTAGTGCTAGACACATGGCCCGCGGCAATCGGTCGCGGGACGGTCTGGGGAGGTCGGGAGCGGAACGCGGGAAAGCGTTGTCGATCGCCACCGCACTCATCTCCCCCCGATGGGTTTTCGGTGCGGCCGCTGAGATGAGCCTACCTGACGACGGACGCCGGGACGGCCTTGAGCCATTCGGCGAGGACCTGTTCGATCCGGAAGGCCGCCGTGGGCGCGTCCGGCTCCAGCGCGAGCGCGAGGGGCAGAAGCCGCTCGAACTCGGCCAGTACCGTTCGGGCATCCGCCGACCTCCAGGAATCGGCCCACCGGAGCAGGGCGGCACGCGCGCCCGGCGCATCCGTCCGCGCCCAGCGCACCAGCCGGTGCAGGCATTTGTCAAGGAGCGACCGGCGGGCGTCCGCGGGCAGCCCGAGCAGATGGCCCACAGCCTCCGGCATCCGGGCTGCCGGCAGGCGGGGCAGGAGCACCGCCCAGGCTTCCGCCGCGAGTTGGGGGTTGGCCGCAGATCGGTACGCGTCGAGGGTCCGAGCGGCGTGATCCGGCGTCAGCGCCGCGGCCAGGGCGCGCAGGGCGGGATGGCGGTAGAACGGATCGGGGATTTCCCCGATCGCCTTCGCAGCTTCGTCGAGCAGCCCCGGCGGGAGGCGCCGCAGGAGGCGCGCGAGCATGAACGTTGGAGCAGGTGCACACCCCATCCTTGACAGGGCGTACATGCCGCGCCAGACGCTGCTGTCCTCGCGGGGCGTCGGCCGGAGGCCGGTTGCGAGGGTCCGGATTCGCGCACGGTCATGGGCGCACCTGCGCAGCACCGCCAGCCGTGCCGCAGTCAATGCTTCGCGGAGCAGATCCTCCCGGAGTTCGGGCCCGACGGCGTCGGCCAGCGCGGCCAGGCTCCGGGCCCGAGCCTCCTCGTCCTCGATGGCGCCGGCGGCCTCGAGCTCCTTATCGAGGACCCGCTCCCGATCCGCGGGCGCGACCACATGGAGGATTCGCCGCCGCGCATCGGCGCGGTCGCGGCCGTCGCGGATTTCCCCGGTCGCCGTGAGCGCTTGCTCCAGTGCCGGCCGACGCTCCGTCTCCGGCAGGGCCGGAGACACCGCGCAGAGCGCCACCGCGCGCGCAAACGGGTCCCTCCTCCCCCGCGCGAATCGCGCCACATCGCGCGTCACGGAAGGGGGGAGCAGCGGGAGCATCGCCACGAGCGTGTGGGCGACGGCGCGTTCGGGTCCGGCGGCCTCCAGGTCGGCCAGCGCGGCCAGCGCAGAATCCGTCCGGCGCGGCGGTTCTAGCCGGGAAAGCAGCGCGCAGCGTGCGCGAAACCGCAGCCGAAGGTCGCGGTATCGGCCGGTGTCCTCCCAGGCGACCGCCGCCCCCCGGCCAAGCATGGGAGCGAGTCGGCGCAGGAAACGCAGGCGAGTGGTCTCGCGCCGGATGGATCGGAGCGCCTGGATCGCCGCTCGGGCGACCTCCTGAGGGTCCAGTCCGGCGGAGACCGGCAGGGCGAGCAGGACACGGGCGCGGAGCGCGGGGGGATGCAGCGAGGCGGCGGCCTCGAGGCCTTCGGTCAGGCCCTCCGCCGCGAAGGCGGACACCATTCCCGCCAATGCGCTCGCCCGGAGCTGCTCCTGGGGGATCCTGGCCACGGCCTCCAGCGCGCGTGAACGCTCAGGAGCGGAGAGGCGGGCAGCGATGGCGCGCCACGCCGTCCGCAGACCCACGCGACCTCGGAGCCGGGCGGCGGCCGGCAGGACCTCCGGGAGTCTCTCCCTCGGCCATTCCTCGACCAGTCGCAGGATCTCCCGCGGTTCGAGCTCGATGAGGAAGTCGCCGGGCCACTCGCCGAGCAGCACGTCCGCTCGGTCGCTTCCGGAGAGCCGCCACACGAACTCGTAGGCGTCGCGCCTGCTCGGACCTGGCGGGTGAACCGCGCGGAGTCGGGACAGTGCCCGTGGGACTTCGGCCGTTTCCAGATGGCGCAGCGCGGCGATGAGGCCGGTCCACCGCGGCGTGGAGTCCAGGGTAGCGACCGCCGCGGTGAAAAGCCGGGCGGCGCAGGCGGTGCGAGCCGCCTCCGGAAGGCGGTCGAGGACGGCTGACCAGAGCGGCAGCGACAAGTTCCTGCGCGCTTCCTGCTCGCAGCACAGCAACCCCTCGTCAACCACGGCACGGCGGCCGGCCGGGGGCGCGCAGTCGAGGAGCAGGCGGAAACTGGCATCCACGGGCGTCGACAGGCCCAAAGCCAACGCCACGCGCACCGCCTCCTGCCGCTCCGTCTCGCTGGGCAGGTCCCAGAGCCGGCGAAGCGTCTCGGCAACGTGAGGCGTACACCTCAGGCCAAGGCGATCCTGGCTCACCTCCGCCCAGGCCGCCCGAACCCGGTCGGCCCTCCGGTCGGGTGGGGCGCGATCGACCAGCCGGAGCAGAACCTCCACCTTGGGCGGACTGGCCTGCGGCAGGCCGCCCGGCAGGCGGTATGCCTCCTCCAACAGGTCGGCCGGGAGGCGCGGGATCAAGGCGGCACAGGGGAAGCCCCGGTCAAGGGGGCGCGGCAGAGAACAGGCGATTCGCCAGGCGCGGCCGATCAGGCCCTCCGGCAGCGCCGGAGCCGCGCGGCCAAGCAGGAACGTTCCCAGAGAATCGGCGAAAAGCTCCTCCGCCGCGTCGAGAACTTCCGCCGCTGCTCCTGCGCGCGCTTCCTCGGGAAGCGAGGGGAGCAACGCGACCAGGGATGAGGCCCGTTCCGACTCGTCGGGCAGGGCACGCGCGGCGGAAAGGGCCGTGACGGCAAGCGCGGTCGGAAGATGCGGTCCGATTTCGGCCAGTGCGACGGCGCGATCCGCCGGCGCCTCCTGGCTCAGGACCCAGTGAAGGACCGCTGCCGCCTGGTCGTTCGACCACCGGCGGGCGAGCCGGCGGAGCAGGTCGTATGGGGCTCGGCTGTGCAGCGCGCAGACGATCGCGCAGGCCGTACCGGTTGC
Source organism: Planctomycetota bacterium (assembly GCA_016220045.1). Lineage (GTDB taxonomy): Bacteria > Planctomycetota > MHYJ01 > WSZJ01 > JACPWG01 > JACRIP01. The sequence continues at coordinate 10,854 of JACRIP010000670.1, read as the reverse complement.
CTCGATCCGCTCCGGGCCCGACGCGGCCTCGGCGAGCGCGACCAGGGTCCGGAGTCGCCGCTGCGGCGAAGGCAGACTGTGCGCCAAACCCAGGGCCAGGCGCAGCGGCTCGCCGGAGAGCGCCGGCGCCAGGCCCTCCAGGAGCGCGCCGTGATCGGAATCGGAGCCCATTCCGGGGATGGCCGCCAGCGCATCCGCCACCAGCCGATCGCGGAGCGCGGGCGGCAGCGTAGGCAGGGCCTGTACGACCTCGCGGCAGTCGTCCCACTCCGGCGGCGGGTTGCGCGCGAACGGCGCGAGGTCGGCGAGAATGCACCGCTGCACGTCCTCGGGCGCATGAGGCAGCAGGCTGAGGAGGGAGCGGGCGCGGGGAGCCGCTCGCGGGTCGCGCCGGGCCAGGGCGAGAGCCTCGGGGAATGCCGCCGGCGGGAGGTGCGGGGCCAGCGCGGGGATCGCCTGAGAGTCGGGAAAGAGAGCGGCGGCGCGCAGTCCTTCCGACGCCGAGACCGCTCCGGTCTCTACCGCAGCACCCAGCAGGCATGGGGGCAGCCGCGCGACCGTGGTGATCCGGCCCAGGCCGGTGAGCGCCCAGGCCAGGAGCTGTGCGGCATCCGCAGCCGGCGGCGGCGCCGGTGGAGCGGAGGCTGAATTCATGGGCGGTTCCATGACGGCCTCGTTCTCCTGCTCCGCCCGCCGAACCGCGATGTCATCCGGGAATCGCCGGATGCTTCGCTGCGGCGGCTCATGCAGGCGCCGATCGGGCCGCCGGACCTCCCGGCGAGGCCGGCGTCGAGCATGCACTGTACCATCGCGGGGCGGTAGACGTCCATCGCGTTGCCGCAATCCTGGCGGGACCGCCCGGACCCGCCGCACTCCCGTTCACCCGCGCATCCTCCGCCCCCACGCCCCCGGGGTGTGCGCCGGGGATTTCCCGAAACGCGGCGCATGCGCACGGGTTGAAATCGCCGGAATCGTGAGACCTCGTGTGCACGGGAGGCCCCCATGTCGCATTCACCCCCCGCGGGGCCGCGCCACCGGGCCGCGGCGTTCGCGGCGTTCTGGCTCGTCGGACTCGTCCTCGCCGGCGCTCCGGCCGAGGAGCCCGGCGCTCCTCCCGGAGATTCCCCGGCGGCACGATTCGCGTGGGCGCCGGCCGCCGAGACGGTCGCCGTCGGCCCCGCGGGTGCCCCCCTGTCCGGCCTCTCGATCGCCTTCACCAACACGCGCGTCGGCGGGCGCGACGACCGCGGCCGCCTGCACCTGGTGTGGAGCGATGGGCGCACCCCGTATCACGGCGTGCGCGGAACCGACGGCCGGTGGACCGCCGCCGCGCTGGGGACCACGACCGGCCGCGCCAACAAGCCGACGCTCGCGCTCCTCCCGGACGGCGTGCTGGTCGCGGCCTGGGGCGCGTCGGAAGGGCGGGGCGCCGCCGTGGCCTGGTCCGCGGTGAGTCGCGACTACGGTGTGTCCTGGAGCGCACCCGCGCGGGTGGCGCCCGGGCCGGCCGGAAACCTCGCGCTCCAGGCGTGCCGCGGCGGCGACGGGAAGCCCGGAGCGGTGGCGGCCTGGCACGCGCCGGACGGGCGCGTGAGCGCGGCCGTTTGGGACGGCTCGGGCTGGTCCGCTCCCGTGCCCCTCAATCCCGGCGGCGGCGCGGGCGCCGATGTCGCTCTGGGCGGTGCCGGCGCGAGCACCCTTGCCTGCTGGGAGGAGGCGGTTCAGCCCGGCTCGCCGCTCAAACGGCTGTGGCTCGCCGATTCACCCGACGGCGGACGCTCCTGGAGCGCGCCCGCCGCGCTGCCGACCGCGGGGGCGGGCTTTCCGGAGATGATGCAGGATGCCTGTCTGGACGGCGCTCCCGATGGGCGCGTCTACCTGGGTTTCCAGGGCGCCCAGCGCGTCTACCTGGCCTGCGCCGAGCCCGCCGTGGCGGGGGGCCTCCGGTTCCGGTTGCTCGTCGACGCCGGACCCGGGCTTTTCGCCCACGTCGAGGCCGGAGCGGGCGGCGTGGCCGCCTGCGCCTGGGAGCACTTCACCGGCCGCAATATGAAAAACGATGCGGCGAAGACCGTAGGCCTCGCGCTTACGGTGGACGGGGGACGCACGTTCACCGGGCCGCATGCCATTCCCGGCGCGGCGGAGGCCCCGGGCGCGATGCAGGGCGCCGTACTGGTGTCGCCTGAGTACCTGGACGTCGTGTGGATTCAGCGCGCGGCGCAGGAGGTCCGGCTCATGACGCGGAGCGCGCGCATCCGCTAGGTGTCGGCCGGCCCGGATCCGGGGGGGGACGAGTCCCCGTGCAGGGACGACCCGCGACTCGCGCCCGGCAACCGCCGGCCCGCGCCCCCGGCGGGCACGGAGTCCCGTTCCTCCTCCGTCTACCGCCACACCCGTCGGTAGATCGCGCGCTCGAAGACCCCGCCGCGGCCGTGCGTGAGCCCCTTGCGCGTCAGGCTCAGGCCGTGGTCGGTCGTCATGACGAAGCGCCGCCCGCGCGCCCGCGCCGCCCGTACCAGCCCCGGAAGCTGCCGCTCCAGAAAACACCGCAGCGCCTCCGGCATGTCCCCGAGCGCCAGCACGCCCGCGTGCCCCGCCGCATCGAGCCGCGCCAGTCGCACGACCGCCGCACGGTCCCGCGGCGGCTCCGGCAGCAGGTCCGCCAGCGGCCGCGCCTCGTGCCCCTCCAGGTTTACGTACTGCACGCCGCGCGCCGCGAACTCCTCGCTCGGGTCGCGATCCGGCGCAAACCCGAAAAGCGCCGCGAGCGACGGCGCCGTCCGCGGTTCCGTCTCCAGGCGATACCAGCCCGCCGCCGCGGACGGCTCCCGCGACGCGGTGTCCGCTCCTGCCGCGGGCGTCCCGGCCGCGACCGGCGCGCCGCCCGCCGCTTCCGCCCCCGGTGCCGCCCCTTCCCCCGCCGCCAGCCAGACGTCCGGCGCCACGCCGGCGATCACCAGCACTGTGCACGGCTCCTCCGGCGCGAACGCCGGCACCGGCGGCAGCGTCGCCAGCCAGTCCTCGCCCGCCGCCGCCAGCCGCTCGATCGCCCGCTCCGCCGACTCCGCCAGCTCGCGCGTCCCCCACGCGTCCGCCAAGAGTCGCGCCAGCGCCGGCCGCGCGCACAGCCGCTCGGGGAAGGCCCGCCCCACCCGCGCCGCGTAGTCGCCGAGCGTCGCCAGCCGCTCCCGCAGCGCCGCCGCTTCCGCCGCCACCACATGGGCCGACGCGGGCGCGCCCGCGGGCAGCTCGCGCGGATCGCGCAGCACCCGCTCCGCCAATACGCGCCACGCCGCGCGCAACGCCCCCGTGTGCAGCGGCTCTCGCGCCAGAAACTCGCCGATCTCCACCGTCGCGAGCCGCGCTAGCCGGCGCCCCACCTCCTCCGCCGGAAAGCGGGCCTCCAGGATACGCCCGAGGGCCGCGGCGTCCCGCGTCACCTGCTCCTCCGCCGGCGCCGCTTCCCCGAGCACTTCCCCATGCAGCCGCGCCCACCACGCCACCCCCGCGCCCGCCGCGCCCATCGCCCCCGCGTCCGCGCCGCCCGCCGCCGCGCCCGTGAGCGCCAACAGCGTGCCCTCAGGCACATTCCCGACCCATTCCCGCACCTGATCGAGCACCTTTCCGGCGCCGAGGCGCCGCCCGCCCAGCGTCCGCGCCAGGTCTCCCAGGCTGCGCTCCTCCATCCGCGTCCCGCCCGCCAGCGCCCGCGCCAGGTCGGCCACGGTCGCGTCGTCGAGCCGGTCCAGGAGCCCCGCGTCGCTCGCGCCCGCCGGGTCCGCCACCAACGCCGCCAGCCGTCGCAGCCGCTCCGTCGCGCCCGCGTCCGCATGCTCCAGCGCGTACGCCCGCGCCCGCACCGCCTCCAGCACGCGCGGCTGCGCCAGGATCTCGCGATACCGGCCCAGGCATTCCGCAATCGCCGGCCCCGGGTCCGCCTCCTCCCCTCCCGCCGGCGCGTCGCCCACCACGAAGCCGCAGCCGCAGAGCGGCGAGCGCAACAGCTCCTCGTCCAGGTTCGCCCGGCAGGCCGCGCGACCCGCCGGGGCCTCCAGCCGCGCGAGCAACGCCTCCAATCCCGGCGGCCGGTCCAGCGGCCCGATCGCCGCCAGCCGCCGCACCAGCTCGACCGCCCGCCGCGTGCCCGGCGCCGGGCCGCGCCGCACCGCCGCCGCCTGCCGTGCCGCGTGCCCCTCGCGATAGGCCGCGACGTAGCGCTCCCGGAAAGACCCGAAGGCCGCGCGCAGCGCAGTGCCGCCGTCCGCCACGATCCGCTCCTCCGGCCGTTCGTAGAACTCGCGCACCACACGCACCCGCCGCGCCAGCTCGGCGTCCCCGCCGCCGGTTTCCCCGGCCCCCGCTCCGGCCGCGGCCCCCTCGATCGCCCCCTCCACGGCCGCGTGGCGGACGTAGTGCGCGATGAAGACGAACTCCTCCGCGAAGCCTGTAAAAAAAATCTGCAGGCGCTCCAGCCACGCGACGTCCGCGTCCGCGAGCCCGGCCGCGCGCCACGCGTGCAGGAAGCGCTCCAGCCCCTCCTGCGCGCCGTGCGAGACCTTGATCTCCTCGACGGCCGACGCGAGGCGCACGAGGCGCGCCGCGACCGCGCCGCCGAGATCGAGTGCGGCGAACGCCGGATAGCGCGCGGCCTGCTCGAGCGCGCGCCCGACCGTCGCCAGCAGCTCCTCCGCGCGGCCCTTGAAACGCACGGCCGCCTGCCACGCCTCCCGCTGCGCGCGCAGGCCGAAGGCTTCCCATCCGGCCGGCGGCGCCAGGAAGCGGCACGCCTGCACCAGCAGTTCGCGGTCTTCGCGGCTGAGCTGTTCTCCCAGCGCGACGGAGATCGCCGGGGCGAGGGTGAGCGGGTCCACGAACTCGACCGGGACGCGCCGCTCCCCGCTCAGGAAACGGATGAGCCCGGCGTGCGCGAGCGCGACCAGCAGGAAGCCGGCGCTTTCCGGCGGCAGGCCGAAGGGGCCGGCTTCGAGCGCGCGCCGCACGTCGGCCAGGGCCGCGGCGGCCCCGGGCTTGAGTAGGGCGAACACCAGACCCAGGAGCGGATGGCCGGCGGGGTCGGGGGCGAGCCGGAAGGCGCCGGCCTTGATCTCGACCAGGCCGAGGGGCACGGCGAGGCTTTCGACCGCCTCGGTCAGGCCGGAGGCGCGCGCCGCGGCGAGCGGCAGGCTGCCGGGCACGAGCAGCTCCTGCACCAGCCGCGAGAACAGGCGCGGCGCGGGTCCGACGCCGCCGGGCGCGACCTCCTTGAAGCGCGGGTAGCGCTCCTCCAGCAGCAGTTCGCCGGCCGCCTCCAGGAGGCGCTGGAAACGGCGCAGCGCGCGCGCCGCCGGGTCGACCGGGAGCGCGCGCCCCGCGAACTCTCCCGCGTAGAGTATCGACAGGAGCGCCGCGTGGATCGCGGGCTCGGCGCGCCGCCGCGCCTCCTCGGCCTCGGCCATCAGCGGCGCGTCCGCGGGATTGCCCGGCGCGAGCGCCGCCGCCGTGCGCGCGAGCGCGACGCCCTCGCGCAGCGTCTTGGCCTCGTCGCCGCGCGGCGCGGGCAGGCGCCAGACCGCGACGTGCGGCACGGCGACGGTGAGGGCCGTGGGCGCCAGCACCACGGCGAAGTCCGCGCCGCCCGGGGCGAGCGCCGCTTCCAGGTGGCGGGCGAGTTCGGCCTCGCCGCCCGGCTCGCCCCAGACGATCACGGCCTCGCGCCGGGTGTGCCGCCAGGACACCGCGCGGCGCACCGGGGCGCGGCCCGGGAGCAGGTCGGCGAGCGGTCCCGGCCACGCCGCAGAGGCGGGCAGCGTCGCCAGCGGCTCGCGCACCAGCCGCGTGTCCTCCGGCGCGAGCCCGGCCGCGATGCGCTCCACGCGCGCGCGCAGGGTCCGCGCGTGGTCCTCCTCGCGCGAGATGGCATAGACGCGGTCGAGCGGGTCGCCGCTCGCGCCCTCGCGCCGGATCAGGAAGGGGCTCGCCCCCGCCAGCGGCTCGAGCACCGCCTCGGCCACGAACCCCGCGTTCAGGTCCGGGTCGTGCGCCGCCAGCATGCAGGCCGCGAGCTCCGCGAGGCCGCGCACCGAGGGCGGCCGGGCCGTGGGGTGAAGCGCGTAGAGGACGAGCATGCGCACCAGCCGGCGCGCGAGCGCGCGGTCCGCCTCCGCGGGGATCGCCTGCGCGATCGCCGCGTCCAGGTGCGGCACGATGTGGCGCGGGTAGACGTTGAAATCGGAGAATTCGGCCAGGCGCGGCGCGAAGTGCTCGTAGATCGCGTCCGGGGCGAGGAGCATCGCGGCCGGGCGGTCGAGGATGCCCGGAATGCCGCGCTCCGGATCGCCGCCGAGCCGGGCGTGGACGAAGTCGACGATCCCGCGGTGCTGGGAGAAGAGGGCGCCGAGGCCTTCGAGCAGCGCGAGGGTCGCGGGGTGGATAGGGTAGATCCGGTAGAAGTCGGCGAGGGGGGAGTCGAAGCCGGGGAAGCAGGCGCGGTAGTTCTCATGGATGCGCCGGATTTCGGCCTCGGCCGCCGGGCGTTTGCGCACGAGGCGGCGTTCGATGAGGTCACGGACGTGGAGGGTGGAGAGGCGCAGGAGGACGGGAAAGCGGTCCTTGATCTTGCGCAGGGTGGGGCCGGCGATATCGCCGACCGATTCGAGGCCTTCCTGGACGGCGGCGACGATCCAGAGCGGGGTTTCGGCGGCGGTCTCGCCGAGGAGCTGGAGCGTGCGCGCGTCCTCGTTGAGGCGGGCGGGATCGGGTTTTGACTGGAGGAACTCCGAGAGCTCGTCGATCAGGAGGACGGGGCCGTGGAAGCCGGCGCGGCGGACGGCCTCGACCGCGCCGGCGAGGGTCTCGCTCTTTTCCTCGAGCAAGCCGGCGGGGACGGTGTGACCGCGCTCCTCCAGGAAGCGGGAGCCGGCGCTGTAGGCGCGGCGCGGGTCGGCGGCGAGCCAGTCGTCGAGGGTCGCGGGCGCGATGCCCTGTGCGGCGGCGAAGGTCGGCGCCAGGCCGGGGGCGCGCAGCACCTCGCGCAGGTGGGCGAGGAAGCGTCCGAGCGGGGAGAGCGGCGTGGGCCGGCCGGCGGCGGCGAGCTGCCGTTCGATCGCGCCGATGAGGATTTCCTCAAGCGCGGTGGCGCCGCGGAAGTTCACCAGGGAGACCGGCACGGGCAGGAAGCGGCGGCCGGAGGCGGCGACGCGCGCGAGGTCGGGATGGGCGGCGGTGAGGGCGGCGGCGTCGGGCGCGCCGGCGAGCCAGGCGCCGAGGGCGGCGAGGAAGTGCGATTTGCCGGCGCCGAAATCGCCGCGCAGCAGGATACCGCGGCCGTGGTCGGCGAGCAGGCACGCGGCGAGGGCGGCGACGTGGCGGGCGACTTCGTCGGTGAAGACGAAGCCGGCGCAGGTCTCGCGCGCGGCGCGCAGTCCCTCCTCGAGTCGGACTACGGTACGGACCGGAGGGACCTCGATGAGGTCCCCGATGCGGACGGGCGGCGGCGGCGCGGCGCGGCCGGGCGCGGGGGGGCGGGCGGCGGGCGCGGTCATTTCCGCTGCTCCAGGCGGCCCGCGATCCGGCGCCTCCGTCCGTAGAGGCCCTTCTCCTCCGGATGCAACGCGAGCAGCTCCGAGTAGAACTTCCAGGCGCGTTCGAGCTGGTCCACGCGGCGGCAGGCGCCCTCGTAGGCGCTCAGCACGTAGAGATCGCGCGGCGTGGCGCGCAGGATCTCCTCGAACTGCGGCAGCGCCTCGGGTTCGTGGCCGGAGGCGGCGAGGGCGAAGGCCTGCTGCCGGTGCGCGCGCGCGTTGCCGTCGGTGGCGCCGAGCGCGGCGTAGACCTTGATCGCCTCCTCTTCGCGGCCGGCGCGCCGGCAGAGGGAGGCGTAAATTTCGCGGTAGACGGGCGGACGGGAGGGAATGCGCGCCAGGCGTTCGTAGCGCTCGCGCACCGGTTCGAGTCCTTCGCGCTCGACCTCGATTTCGGCGAGCGCCCAGAGTGCGGGGGGCTCGTCCTTGGCGAGGGCGAGCCACTCGCGGCAGGCGGCGAGGGCCTCGTCGGCGCGGCCGAGTCCGCGGAGCGCGCGCACCTGCCAGGGGAGGCGGGCGGGGCGCGGCAGCTCCCACGCATCGAGCCGTTCCAGCAGGCGCGGCCAGTCCGCGCGTCCTGCCAGGGCGCGCAGGAGCCCCTCGCGCACGCGGGAGTGGGGCTGCGGCAGGCGGAGGAGCTCCTCGAAGTCGGCGGCGGCCTCGGCCCAGCGCTCCAGGCGCAGCCGGGCCTCGGCGCGCGCCCCGAGCGCGTAGCGGTTGACCGGAGCGACCGCGAGGGCCTTCTCGGCAAACCCGAGCGCCTCCGCGGCGCGGTCCGCGAGCGTGAGCGCCACCGCTTCCTGGGTCAGCCAGAAGGCGTCCGCGTCGTGGCGGCGCACCGACTCGCGCTCGGCGAGCGCGGCGGCCTCGGCGTAGGCGCGGGCGCGCAGGAGCTTGCGGAATTCCTCGTAGGCGGGGGTCGTCATCGGGGAAAGCCTGTAGCGGACACGGAGATCGGGGCGGGGACACGGATGCAGATTGACCGGGGCGGAGGGGTGCGCTGGCCGGGTACCGTCAGGATGATAGGCGCAGAAGGCCGCAGAATCAAGCACTGGGGGTAACGGCCGGCGCGCTGGGGGGTGGGGGACAGGTGAACGCGGAAGGGTCGGTGGGGCGGGAGGGGAAAAAGGGGAAGGCGTTGAAGATGGCCACCGAACACACCGAGCGGGCCATTTTGAATGGGCCGGTTGGCGCTTCGATCGATCCTCGACGGCGGCGGGGCGGGAGATCCGCGACGCGCACCCGCGCTTCGCCGCGGCCCAGCCCGGCGTGCACCACCTCCAGCCCGATCAAAAAAAAGTCGTCTCTCGGTGTGTTCCGTGTGTTCGGTGGCTATCTACGTCGCCTCGACACAGCGGCCCGCCCTGCACCTGCGGACCGCGCCGACTACGGAGCGAACGCCAGATGCGGATCCTCCCGCTTTCCTCGCTACAGTGTCGTGAATGATCGCTCTTTGGTCTTGGACGGCGCTCCTGTCAGCAAACTCCAGACGCGCAACACCAGAAGAAACGGCCACAGGAAAACGGTGATGAGCAGCATGAATGGGAGCAAGACTACGCTGAAAAAGCCAGAAAGCAGTGCTGGGATGTCGCCGCCTCGTAGACTCCACGACCCACTGGGTTCGCTCTGCTGCTGAATGACGGGCGCTTCTGGAGGGGTTGCCGGCGCGAATGGCGCCGGAGGAGCGACGCGCTCTCCCGAAGTGGACGCGTACCTTCCGCGTGAGTTGGGCGATCGGCGCGCACCCGGGCGCGGCCCGTTCTCCCCAGCGGGATTTGGCGCCTACCAGATCACGTTCACCCCGGAGGCGCGAATCCGGCGGTCACAACTCACCAGGGGCAGATCGAGGCAGAGCGAGGTCGCGGCAATGACCTGATCGGGAAGATCCGGCACGTCGATGCGTGGCACGCGTGGGAGGGTCTGCGCGACGCTGGCGTCAAGTGGCGCGATCGACAGTGCGTTTCCCGGTTGATTGGCGGCATCCGTGATACGCTGGAGGACCTCCTTGGGCAGGCGGCCCTTCTCAACCAGGTAGACCAACTCCACGAGCGTGATCGCGGAGGCGATCAGGGGGGCGCCGGCGGCGGCAGCGGCGTCCATGGCTGCCAGGGCCGCCGCAGACAGCCGACCACGATCCGCGACGTACCAGACCAGCGCGTGCGTGTCCACCACCAGCCCGGTGATCACGACCGCTCGCGCGGAAAGGCGCCCCACATTTCCTGGCGGACAAGGTCCAGATCCGCAAGGGTGAGGTCGAAGGCGAGGTCCTTGCAGAGCCCGCGAATCGACTTTAAGGGTTGGCGCGTCGCGTAGCGCTGACGCAGGAATTCGGCAAAGTCCCGGACCTCCGACTGCAACCCAGGGGGGAGGTCCTTTGTCAATTCCGTGATCTGCTCTAGGGTTGTCATAGTAGATCTCCATCGGGTCAACGCGGTTGGCGGCAACTCTGCCCCCACTCGGTGCCGAACGCACGCTCGTCCAACCCTGTCCCAGTTCATTGTAGGACCGAGGCCCCGCCCGTTCAAGGACCGTGCGGATCTCGACCGGGCGGTCAGTCGCGCGCGCACCGAGGAACGAACCAGGGGCGGCCCTCGTCGCCGCGAGCCGCCCCCGGTAGATGCCGGACTCAGGAACGCCATCGCGTGCCGTGGCCGCCCCCCGCCGCCACCCCTACTCCCTTCGCTTCACCGTCACCTTCAGCCCGTCGGTCCACTGCTTGTCCCCGTCCGTGTAGTACAGGTACGCCCGCGACGCCGCGCCCGTGTACCGCCCCGGCACCGCCGCGACGCACGAGAGCGTCACCTTCACCGTTTCCTCCGGCTTCAGGCAACGCTTGTACAGGATCACCTCCCGGCCGCGCGTCTCGTAGAAGTCCACCACCCCCGACTTCACCAGCTCCTTGAGCTGGTCCACGCGCGCTTCCAGCCCGCCCGGCAGCCCGATGATCGCCACCGCCATCGGCAGCCCCTCCTTCGACCGGCTCGCCAGCTCCACCGCCACCTCTACGGTCTCTCCCTCCGTCACCTCCGCGGCCGAGAGCGCCGTGGTCAAGCGCACCTGACAGGCGGCCGAATTCGCCGGCTTCGGCGCATGATACTTCACCAGCACCGAGTACGGCATCTCCGCGCCGCCTTCCATCGTCAGCTCCAGCTTGTGCGTCCCCGGCGTCAGCTTGTCCGCAAAGGCCGGCAGCCGCAGCGCGCCCGTCGTCTCCGGCGTAAACCCGACCTTGCCGATCTCCACGCCGTCGATCGCCAGATGCAGCGTGCCCGGC
>JACRIP010000669.1 GCA_016220045.1 Planctomycetota bacterium | reverse complement strand
TCCAGGAAGGCGGCGATCGGACCCGGCTCGATCCGCGTCGAACGGGTCAGCGGGACCAGGCCGAAGAGGTCGCAACGGGTTTCGCGGTAGGCCGCGCCGCAGTCCATGCACCAGCGGCACGCGACGCACGCCCCGCCCTGGAGACCCTCGACGATCGCAACGTGCAGCAGGGCGAGTCCGGCCAGGCCGGCGAGCAGGATCTTCAGCGGGATCCGGGGGGGGAAGGGCAGACGCATGGGTCGGCTCCGAAGCGGTCCAGCGGCGGCGTGGGGCGCGGGGCGCGGGGGCGGCGGAGGCACACCGGATACCGGCCGAGCCGACCGGAATTCCCCGGAAACGTGCGGAAGGTGAGCGCGCGCGCGGCGGTTCAGCCGCCGCGGACCGGCGCGGCGGGGGGCGGCGGGGCGGGGTGGGCGGGGTGGGCGGGGCCGGCGAGCGGCTGGGCGAGCGGCTGGGCGAGCCTGCGGACTACGCCGTAGGTGAAGCCGAGGTGGTCCGCGCCCTCGTCCCGGCCGGGGCCGGCGAAGAGCCGCAGCAGCGTCAACCCGGCGGCGGCCACGGTCGCGCGCAGGTAGGCGGTGGAATGGCTGTAGCGGCCGCTCACCGTCAGGCGAAAGCCGTCGCTGGCGCGCTCCTCCTGGACCGTGAAGCCGAAAGTGCCGGCGGGCCGTAGGGCCCCGGCGACGGCGGCGAAGAGCCCGTCGAGGCGTCCGGAATAGCACAGTACGTCGGCGGCGAAGATCAGGTCGAAGCCTGATGGGTGGGCGCGCAGAAACGCGCCGAGTTCGTCCAGTACCAGGTCGTCGTACGCGCCGGCGGCACGCGCCTGATCGAGCATGAGCGGCGCCAGATCGAGCCCGACGAGCCGGAGCGCGTGCGGACGCAGATGGCCGGCCGCGGTCCCCGGGCCGCAGCCGAGGTCGAGGACGTCGAGGCCGCCGGCGGCCGGAGGCAGGTCGCGGGCGAGCGCCTCGGCGAGCCGCTGCGGCGCGCAGTAGCCGAGCGCGGCGAGGCGCGGCGCGAAACCGTCGGCGCACCCGTCGAACTCGGCCTGCAAGTAGGCGTCGCTGCAGCGCTCGGGCGGATCTTCGCCGGATACGGAGGCCCCCAGGTGCTGGGCCCATGCGTTGGCCGGGAAGTCGCGGCGCCATTCCTTCGCCAGCCGCGCGGCGTCGGCGGCGTGGCCGGTTGCATGGAGTCGGGCGAGCGCCTTACCCAGGTTCTCGTGCGCCGGGGCGTGGTCCGGGCTGAGGAGGAGGACGCGCCGGTAGGAGGCGACGGCCTCCGCGATCCGGCCGCGTTCGTGCTGAACCGCGCCGAGATTCATGTGGCCCTGGGCGCTCTCCGGCCGCAGTTCCGTGAAGCGGGCGAACTCCGCGCCGGCCTCCTCCAGGCGGCCGGCGTGCCACAAGGCGACGGCGAGGACGTCATGTGCTTCGTCGAGGTCGGGCGCGCGTGCGGTGACTTCCTGGTAGGCGAGGATGGCGTCGTCGCCGCGCCCGAGCTGGAAGAGCAGGGCGCCGATTTGCAGGCGCACGTCGAGGCGGGCCGGGTCGAGCGCGAGCGCGCGGCGCAGCCGGTCGAGCGCCTCGGTGTGGCGGTCGCGGTCGCGCAGGATGGCGGCGAGGGAGAGGTGAAGCTCGATGCGGCGGGGGTGATCGCGCACCAGCCGCCGGAAGCGCCGCTCGGCGTCGTCCAGGTCGCCGGTGCGGCAGGCTTCGAGCGCGCGCTCCACGGCCCGCGGGTCGGGGGAGTCGGGGTCGGGGGCGCGGGCCGGGGCCGCGGACGGCGACGGGGAACGGGAGGTGGCGGGGGAGTCGGGTCCCGGTTTGGGCCGGGAGTTTGAATGGGGGTCGATAGGGCGGGCATCCATGACCTCTCCCTGCGGCGGCTGTGGGGGGGCGGCGGGCGAGGGGAGGTGGTGGCGATCGTCGCGGGCGGCGGTCGCCCGGCTCTACGATGGACGCTCCGGCCCTCGGAGTGGCGCGGTGAAGTGGATGCAGCGTACGTTGCGGGGCCCGCCGGGTCAAGGCTTCGGCGCGGTGGCGTGGGTCGCGGGGAGGAGCGGGAGTCGCTCCTGCTCCGGGGACTCGTCGGGTGCACGGCGCTTGCATGGGGGCTCCGCTGGTGACTAGAATGCGTGCCGCAGCGGACGCCGGAGCGAAATCCCGCGGATGGGGAAGTGCGCGACCCGGTCCTGCCCGGTCCGAGGCGGCATGAGCCGTCGGTCGCGAGGACTTTCAGATGCAGATGGCGTACGCCCTCTTCGTAGTTGCCCTGGGAACGCTGGTCGCGGCGATCGCTCTCTTCCTCCGTCTGCACCCGCGGAGCCACGCCGCGGTCTCCCGGATGTCGCTGGAAGAGCGGCGGTTCCTGGTCGACCGCCTGATGCGCCTGGAGGCGGGCATGAACGAAGCCGCCGTCTCGGCGATCCTGGGACCGGTCTATCGACTCTCCGGAACTCCCCGTCCCTGCTGGCTGGGACCGGACCGGAACGCGCGGAGTCAAATCGCCGTCTACTTCAGGAACGGGCGCATCCGCAAGGTAAGGTGGATGAGGATGTGGGGCTTCATGTACGAGTTTGACCCGAGCTGGAAGCCGATCGTGTCACCCGCTGCCTTCAGCGGCACGGGATGGGACCGTCCGTCGGAAGACCGATGAGCGGAGCCGTGGTGGAGGTTGCCTGCGCGTGCGCTACGTGGAGATCTTCTTTCGCGGAATCTGGGCGCTGGTGCGCGTGGTCGTCGCGCTGGCGGCCGGCGTCCTGCCGCCCGGGATCGCGCGCGCGGCGCAATGGCGCGCGGCCTCCTGGCAGCAGGCCGCGGACCGGCTCGGACTGCGACTGGACGGCGCGTTCAACCGGCAGGCGCCGGTGGTCCTGGGCGCCTGCGCCGGCCGGGAGTTCCGGATCGAGGCGTCGCTCGTCGATCAGGACGGGAACGGCATAGCGCCGACGTGGACGCGCTTCCGGTTGCAGGCCGACTTTGTGCCGCGGACGCTCGCGCTGGGAGCGGAAGGCGTGCTTACCCGGGTCAGCACGGCCTTGGGAGGGGAGGACTTGCAGACCGGGGATCCCGTGTTCGACGCGGCCGTGCGGGTCGGCGGGAAGGAAGTGGACGCGCTCGCGCTGCTGGGACCGGAAGGGCGCGCGGGCGTCGCGGATCTGGTGCTGGCGCGGACGCTCCCGGGCGGCTGGGGCCGGGTGGCCGACGGCGCGATCCTGATCGACCTGCCCGCCGAGGTGAGCGACCCGGCGGAGATCGAGCAGGCGCTCCGCGTGCTGGTGCGCGTGGCCGGAACGTTCGCCGCGGCTGGCGGCGAGCTCCCGGCGGCGCTGGCGCGCAACGCGCGCGGCGAGGTGCTGCCGGCGGCGCGGCGGCGTCAGCTCGAGGTCCTGATCCGGAAATTCCCTGAGGCCCCGGAAACGCTGGAGGCGTGCCGGTGGGCGGCGGGGCTTGCGGACGACTGGGAGACGGTGAGTCGCGCCGCCCGGCATTTGGGGCCGGAGGGGGTTCCGCAGGTCCTGCGTTTGGTGCGGGCGGAGGGGGCGCCGGAGGCGCTGCGGCGGGCCGGGCTCGATCAACTCATCGAGCGGATGCCCGAGGCGGAGCTGGTGCCGTTCCTGCTGGGCCTGCTGGACGATGCGGGGAAGCCCCTATGGGCCGGTGCGGCGCGGGCGCTGGGGCGGGTGCGCCACCTGGCGGCGGTCGACCGGCTGCTGGCGTTGGCCGAGCGGGTCGCCCCGGGCGATGCCACGACCGCGGAGGCGCTGGCGGAGGCGTTGGGACGGCTGGGCGATGGCCGGGCCGAGGCGGCGCTGATCCGGTGGCTGGAGGATGGCGCGGCGGGGGTGCGGCGGGCGGCGGCGGAGTCCTTGGGGAAGGTGGGGACGGCGCGCGCGGTCGAGCCGCTGCTGGTGGCGGAGCGGCGGGCGGGGCTGCTGGAGGCGGCGGAGCGGCTGGCGCTGCGCGGCGCGATCGGCGCGATCCAGGCGCGTCTGGGGCCGGCCGAGCCGGGGCGGCTGTCGCTCGCGGCGGCGGCGGCGGATGGCGCCGCGGGCGCGCTCTCGGTGGCGGGCGGGGAGGCGGGGGCGGGCGCGCTTTCGGCGGTCCCCGAGGTCCGGTCGGGTGGCGCCGCGGGGGATGAGGGGGCGGGGGAGGACGCCGAGCGGAGGCGGAGGGCGACGGCGGATGGTAATCGGGCGAAAACCTGAGAGCTGGATCAGGCCCCGAGGAGGTCGACCTGCCCCGGCCGCACGTCCGGCAGGCGCGCCAGGATCTGCGGC
>JACRIP010000658.1 GCA_016220045.1 Planctomycetota bacterium | reverse complement strand
GTCCCCCTCCCCCGCCCGCCAGAGCGCGTCCGCACTGGCGCCGTCCCCCTCCTCCGCCGCAGCGCCGCCGGGTGCCGCCGCGCTCGCAGCGTCCCCCTCCCCCGCCGCAGCGGGGGAGGGCCGGGGAGAGGGTATGTCCGCGCCACCCACCGCGTCCGCAGCCCCCGCCCCCCCCGACCCGCTCGACTGCCCCACCCTTCCCGAGTTGCGCGCCCTGCTCGACCGCGCCCTGGTGGACGACCCGCCCATTCCCATCAAGGAGGGCGGCATCTTCCGCGAGGGCTTCGACCCCGAACTCGACCGCACCCGCTCCCTCGGCAAGGAGGGCAAGGACTGGATCAAGACCTTCCAGGCGCGCGAAATCTCGCGCACCGGCATCTCCTCCCTCAAGGTCGGCTTCAATTCGGTATTCGGGTATTACATTGAGATCACCAACGTCCACCAGGAAAAGATCCCCGCCGACTACACGCGCAAGCAGACGCTCAAGAACGCCGAACGCTACATCACGCCGGAGCTGAAGGAGTACGAGACCCAGGTCCTCCACGCCGACGAGCACGCGCGCGACCTGGAGTACAAGCTCTTCCTGCGCCTGCGCGACGCCGCCGCCCGCCACGTGCCCGCTTTCCTCGCCATCGCCCATGCGGTCGCCGCGGTGGACACCCTGCTTGCCTTCGCCCGCGTCGCCCGCGAGAACCGCTACGTCCGCCCCGCCATCGTCGAAGAGCCGGTCCTGCGCATCGTGGACGGCCGCCACCCGGTGCTCGAGAAGATGATCGAGGAGCCGTTCGTCCCGAACGACGCCTTCCTCGACGAGATGGAACAGCGCGTCCTCATCCTCACCGGCCCCAACATGGCGGGCAAGTCCACCTACATCCGCCAGGTCGCCCTGCTCTGCCTCATGGCGCAGATGGGCTCCTTCGTTCCCGCCCAGGAAGCCACCGTAGGGCTGGTCGATCGCATCTTCACGCGCGTGGGCGCGGCCGACGAGATCTCGCGCGGCGCCAGCACCTTCATGGTCGAGATGACCGAGGCCGCAAACATCCTCAACAACGCGACCAAGCGATCCCTGATCGTCCTCGACGAGATCGGCCGCGGCACCAGCACCTTCGACGGCCTCTCGCTCGCCTGGGCGATCGCCGAGCACCTGCACGACAAGGTCGGCGCGCGGACGCTCTTCGCCACCCACTACCACGAGCTGACCGAGCTGTCGCTCGTGATGCCCGGGGTGAAGAACTTCCACGTGGCGGTGAAGGAGTGGGGCGAGGGGATCGTCTTCCTGCGGAAGATCCTGGAGGGCGCGACGGACAAGAGCTACGGCATCCACGTCGCGCGCATCGCGGGCATTCCGCCGGAAGTCGTGGCCCGCGCGAAGGTGATCCTGGGCAATCTCGAGGCGCAGGCGCTGGATGCGAACAACAAGCCGAAGTTCGCGCCGCCCAAGGTCAAGCCGCGCGCCGGCGATCCGTTCCAGCTCAGCCTGTTCGCGCCGCCGCCGAATCCGGCGGTCGAGGCGCTCAAGACCCTGGAGGTGGAGGCGCTGACGCCGCTCCAGGCGCTGGTCAAGCTCCAGGAATTGCGCGACCTTGCGCGCAAGGGCCGTTGACCCGGAGTTCCCCCTACCTCGTACGGAGGCCGATCGATGACGCTCGAAGACTTTCTCAAGAGCCTGTGCGCCCAGGCGGGCTGGCCGCTCTCGAAGACCGCGAGCGGCGACTACAACGTGATCGTTCCGACGGCGGGCGGGCGCCTGCAGAAGCTGATCATCAACGAATTCGTCGAGGACGGAACGGCGATGGCGCGCGTGCGTTCGGTGATCGGCGCGGCGGACATCCTGCAGGGCGACCGCCCGATGATGGCGCTGCGCATGAATGCGACGCTGCGCTACGGCGCCTTCGCGGTCGAGAAGGACCATCTGGTGATCGCGGACACGCACCTGCTCGAGGGGCTGAACAGCGAGCAGAAGGTGCGCTCGATGGTCTACCTGGCGGAGCAGGCGGACCGCTTCGAGAAGATGCTGCTGGGGAAGGACCAGCATTGAAGCCCGGAACTACCGGCTCCCCGCCCGGGCCCGCACGGCCGCCACTTCCGCCCGCGCCGCCTCCTCCGCCGCCATCAACTCCTCCATCCGCCGGCAGGCGTGCAGCACGGTGGCATGACTCCGGCCGCCGAAGAACCGCCCCACCTCCGCGAGCGGCCGCCCGGTGAGGGTCCGCCCCAGGTAGAGACAGATCCGCCGCGGGCCGACCAGTCCGGGCGTGCGCCGGGCCGATTTCAGGTCTTTGCCCGATATCCCGAAGTGTTCGAGCACGGCCTGCTCGACGCGCGCGAGGTCGATTCCCGGCGTCTGGGGTCCCGTGAGGTCGCGCAGCGCGGCCTCGATCGTCAGGGGTCCGGGATTGCGCAGGCCGCCCACGCGGTCGAAGAGCTTCAGCAGGTCGAGGGGCGAGCGGCAGTCTTGCCGCGCCACGCAGGCGAGCGCCTCCGGGGCCGGCGGGAAGGTCATGCGCACGGCCCGGGCCTGCAGGATGGCGAGCCGCGTCCCGTAATCGGGCGGGTCGAGGGAGACGCGCATGCCCCCGGCCAGGCGGGCCGCGAGTCCCCGGGCGAGCCCCGGCACCGACTCCGGCGCCGCCCGCGAGGTCAGCACCACGCGCCGCCCGCTCCGCTCGTAGTCCTTCACCGTGTGCAGGAATTCCTCCTGCGTCGCCGGCTTGCCCGCCAGCGCCTGGAGGTCGTCGAAGAGCAGGACTTCCGCCGAGCGGTACTTCTTGCGGAAGGGCTCGACGCGGCGCTCCTGGGCGGCGAAGCCGAACTGGGTGACGAACTCCGCGGCGCCGGCGAAGAGCAGCGCGCGTTCGGGTGTTTCCTGGAGCAACGCGCGGCGCAGCGTGCGCAGGAGGTGGGTCTTGCCGGCCCCGGCGTCCCCGAGGACGAGCAGGTGGGGGAAGGCGGGCGCGGGCGCCCGCAGAAACTCATGCGCCGCGGCATGCGCCACGCGGTTCCCCGGCCCGACCACGAAGGGCCATGCGGCATCGCCCGCGGATCGACCGGTACCTCGCCTCATCGAATGCCCACCTCCACAGCGACTACGCCGCGAGTCCCACGAGTCCCGCGAGTCCAAAGTCTCACGGGTCCAAGGTCCAAAGTCTCACGAGTCCAAGGTCCAAAGCCTCGCAAGTCCGAAGTCCCGCGTCGGACCAGATCAACGCTCGCGGGG
>JACRIP010000094.1 GCA_016220045.1 Planctomycetota bacterium | reverse complement strand
GGACCTCATGCAGCTCGTCGGCGAACGCGTGCGCATGCTCGACACCATGAAGGACCTCGCGATCGGCCCGGAACAGGTGCAGGAGAAGTTCGGCGTCCCGCCCGAGCGCGTGCGCGACGTCCAGGCGCTGATGGGCGACGCCGTGGACAACGTTCCGGGCGTGCCCGGGATCGGCCCGGTAACCGCCGCCAAACTGATCCAGGAGCACGGTTCCCTCGAGGAGCTGCTGACCCATCTCGATCGCCTCAAGCCGGGCAAACTGCGCGACAGCCTGGCCGCCCACGTCGAGGACGCGCGCCGTTCCATGCGCCTGGTCACGCTGTGCGACACCGTTCCCCTCCCGACCCGGATCGAGGACTGGGCGCCGCGCCCGCCCGCCGACGCGCCCTCCACCGTCACCTACGACAATTACCACGCCGTGCTCACCGAAGAGGCGTTCGCCGCCCTCCTGGCCCGCCTCGCGGGCGCGCGCGCCGTGGCCGTGGACACCGAAACCACCTCGAAGGAGCCGGTGCAGGCCGCCCTCGTCGGCATCAGTCTCTCCTTCTCGCCCCACGAGTCCTACTATATCCCGGTCGGTCACCGCTACCTGGGCGCGCCGCGCCAGCTCCCGGCCGAGCGCGTGCTTGCGGGCCTTGCGCCCATCCTGGAAAACCCTGAGATCGCCAAGTACGGCCAGAACGCGAAGTACGACATGATCGTCTTCCGCGGCTGCGGCATCCGCGTGCGCGGCCTGGCCTGCGACACCATGATCGCCTCCTACTGTCTGGACCCGAGCAAGCGGTCGCACGCGCTCGCCGCGCTCGCCGACGAGCACCTGCACCACAAGATGATCGAGTTCGAAGACGTCGCCGGGAAGGGGAAGCACCAGATCACCTTCGACCAGGTCCCGGTCGAGGCGGCGACCACCTACTCCGCGGAGGACGCGGACGTGACCTTCCAGCTCGCCGGCCTCCTCATGCCGCGACTCGCCGCGACGCGCGTGGAGAGCCTCTTCCGCGAGGTCGAGCTGCCGATGGTCGAGGTCCTGGCCGACATGGAGCGCGCGGGCGTGCGCGTGGACGCCGCCGCGCTGGCGCTGCTCGGGCGCGACATGGACAAGCGGCTGCGCGCCATCGAGGCGGCCTGCCACGAACTCGCGGGCACGACCTTCAACCTCGAGTCGCCCAAGCAGCTCCAGCAACTCCTGTATGAGAAGCTCGGGCTCTCGAAAGGCCGCAAGACCAAGACCGGCTGGAGCACCGACGAGGAAGCGCTGGCCGCGCTGGCCGCCGAGCACCCGCTGCCCGCGAAACTGATGGAGCACCGGTCGCTCGCCAAGCTGAAGCACGGCTACGTGGACGCGCTGCCCGCGCTGGTCTACCCGAAGACCGGGCGCATCCACACCTCCTACAACCAGACCGTGGCCGCGACCGGGCGGCTGTCCTCCAGCGACCCCAACCTGCAGAACATCCCGGTGCGGACCGAGGAGGGCCGGAAGATCCGCGCCGCCTTCATCCCGGCCGACGGCTGCCGCTTCGTCGCCGCCGACTACTCGCAGATCGAGCTGCGCGTGCTCGCGCATCTGTCGGGCGACGCGACGTTGATCCGGTCCTTCATCGAGCAGCGCGACATTCACGCGCAGACCGCGTCGGAGGTCTTCGGGGTCGGGCTGGAGGCGGTGACCGACGAGATGCGGCGGCGCGCGAAGGCGATCAATTTCGGCATCATCTACGGCATGGGCGCGCACGGGCTGGCGACGCAGCTCGGGATCGTACACGGCGAGGCCCAGGGGTACATCGACGCCTATTTCGCGCGCTATCCGGGCGTACGGGCATTCCTGGACGGCGTGATCGAGGAGGCGAAGCGGGCGAAGAGCGTGACCACGCTGCTCGGCCGGCGGCGTCCGCTGCCCGACATTGCGAGTGCGCTGCCGTCGCAGCGGGCGGCGGCGGAGCGCGTGGCGGTGAATACCCCGGTGCAGGGCACGGCGGCGGACCTGATGAAGCTGGCCATGATCCGCGTGCACCGGCGTCTGGCCGAGCGGGGGGACGCGGGAGCACGCATGATCCTGCAGGTGCACGACGAGCTGGTGATCGAGTGCCCGGAGAGCGACGTCCCGGGAGTTTCCGAGTTGCTGAAGTGCGAGATGGAGGGGGCCATGGCGTTGAAAGTTCCGCTGGTCGTGGAGGTCGGGGTCGGGCGGAACTGGGAGGAGGTGTCGTAGACGAATTGTAGAATGCAGATTGAAGATTGTAGATTGGCCCTGAAACGGCCTCGTGTTCCCGGCAATCTACAATCTACATTCTTCAATCTACAATGGGGTTGCGGCCTGCGCCTGCGCTCGCATCGGCCCTTCCCCTCGCGATGGATGGAGAGATCGGCATGCTAACGGCCACCCCGCGGCACTATTCGGTCGACGGGCTCCCTTTCACGTTGCGCCGGGCGAACGGCGGCGTGGTCGAGATCGGCGCCGCGGACGAAGTCGCCTTCGCCGCGGGCCTGGGCTACGCGCACGCGCACGACCGGCTGGTGCAGATGATGCTCCTGCGCCTGGTCGTGCAGGGCCGGCTCTCGGAGTGCCTGAAGGCGGACGAGGAGACGCTCAAGATCGACCTCTTCATGCGCGAGATGGGGTTCGCGCACGGCGCGGCAGCGGAGGCCGGCGGGCTGGCGCCGGACGCGCGCGCGGCGGCCGAGGCGTATGGCGCGGGCGTGGACGCCTGCGTGGCGCGCCGGATGCGACCGCTCGAATTGCTCCTGGTCGGGTACCACCCCGAGCCCTGGACGCCGGCCGATTCGCTGGCCGTGGCCCAGATCATGGGCTACATCGGGCTCGCGCAGGTCCAGCAGGACACCGAGAAGCTGATCATCCAGGCGCTCGCCGCCGGCGTCTCGGTGGATCGCCTGAAGGCGCTCTACCGCCCGCATCTGGACGGCCTGGACGCGGAGCTGATCGAGAAGATCAAGCAGGTGCGGATTTACCGCGGCCTGGTGCCGCCGGAGGTCCGCTTTCTCGGCGTCGTGCCCGCGCTGATGTCGAGCAACAACTGGGTGCTCGCCCCGCGCCGCGCCGCGACCGGCACGGCGTGGCACTGCAACGACCCGCACCTCGAAGTCAACCGGCTGCCCGCGATCTGGTACGAGGTCCTAGGGCGCGTCGGCGCGAACTGGCGCATCGGCATCACCACGCCCGGACTGCCGGCGCTGATCATGGGACGGACGCAGGACGTCTCCTTCGGGTTCACCTACGGCTTCATGGACATGGTGGATTACTTCCTGGAGGAGGTGAAGGGCGGGCGCTACCGGCGCGGCGCGGAGTGGCGGGAGTTTGCGTGCCGGCGCGAGACGATCCAGCGCAAGGGGGCCGCGCCGGTCGAACTCGTGGTGCGCGAGAACGAGCACGGCGTGCTCGAAGCCGACGGGCGCGCGTCCGGTGCGCCGCCGGACGGCATCTACCTTACCCGCGCCTGGTCGGCCGAGCGCGCGGGCGCGGCGCGTTCGCTGTCGGCCATGCTGCGGCTGGCGGCGGCGCGCGACGTGCCGGAGGCGCAGGCCTGCGCGCGCGACGTGTCGATCTCCTGCAATTGGGTGCTCGCCGACCGCGCCGGCAACATCGGCTACCAGCAGTCGGGCCTGCTGCCCGCGCGCCGGCACTCAGGGCTGCACCCGGTACCCGGCTGGGACCCGGCGTGGGACTGGCAGGGGCTGGTGCCGGCCACGAAATTCACCGCGGTGCTCAACCCGCCGGCGGGCTTCCTGGCGACCGCGAACGACGACTGG
This sequence comes from Planctomycetota bacterium, assembly GCA_016220045.1. Taxonomy (GTDB): domain Bacteria; phylum Planctomycetota; class MHYJ01; order WSZJ01; family JACPWG01; genus JACRIP01. The sequence goes on along the minus strand of JACRIP010000094.1, from coordinate 12,703 downwards.
AACGCGCCGGACGGCCCGCTTTCGATCAACCTGCACCAGGGTTTCTACCGGGCGGAGCGGGTGCGCGAGGTGCTGCGCGCGAAGGAGCGGCACACGCTGGAGGACCTGCGCGCGCTGCAGCGCGACCTCTACTCGAAGCAGGCGGAGCGGCTGCTGGCGGTGCTCTTGCCGCTGGTGCCGGACACGGCGGCCGGGCGGCTGCTCGCCGGCTGGGACCTGCGCTATGACCGCGAGTCCTGCGGCGCGACCGTTTTCGAGATGGTGTACGCGGCGCTCCTGCGCGAGGTCTTCGGGCGCCGGCTCTTCGGCCTGGGGGCCTGGGAGCAGATCGCGAGCGAAAGCGCGCTGGTGAAGCTCTTCGCCTGGACCTTCGACGAGGCGATGTTGGGGGAGGACCCGGCGTGGTTCGGGGCGGAAGGGCGGGAGGCGGTCTTCCGGCGCGTGCTCCGGGAAACGCTGGAGCGGGTGGATGCGACCCGGGTGAAGGCCTGGGGCGAGGTCCAGGAGGTGCGGATGACGAACGTCTTCTTCGCGGGCAAGCTGCCGGCGTGGCTGGGGTTCGATCACGGCCCGATCCGGCTGGAGGGGAGCCGGGCGACGGTGGTGCAGGGGGGAGTGGGGCGGGTGAACGGCCGGCTGACGAGCTTCTGTCCGTCCTGGCGCTGGATCACGGACCTGGCGACGGAGGAGGCGTTTACGGCGCTTGCGGGCGGAGTCTCGGGCTCGCGCCTGTCGCCGCTCTACCTGAGCGACGTGCGGCGGTGGCTGGGGTACGGGTACAAGCGGCTGGTCGCGCCGGGTCGGCCGGAGGCTTGAGAAATCTAAAGTGCGAGTTTCGAATTCTCAACCGGTGCCCCGAGCCCTGCGCTTTCGCGGGGCCGTCCTGGTGATGCCTTCGCGAACCGGGCCAGCCGGGCCACCCCGGGGCGGACACAGGGGTCCGCCCCTACGAAAGCCGCGGCCGGAGGAACGCCTCGCTCCCTGGCGAGGCGACATGGATCCCATCGGGAGCGCGCCATGAAATCGTGCGCGGGGCGCCACCGGGCGGCGCCCTCTGCTACCGGCGGCCTCGCGTGGGCCCTCGCCCTCGCGGTCGTCCTCCTCGCGCTCGCGCTCACCCTCCCGCCCCCCGCCGCCGCCGATCCGCCGCGGCCGCGCGGCAAGACCGGCGCCGCCGCCGGCTGGGAGGCCATCGGTCTCGCCGGCGGCGGCGCCATGTTCGCCCCCGCCATCAGCCCCGCCGACCCGAAGCTCATGATGGTCAATTGCGACATGAGCGGCGCCTACATTTCGCGCGACGGCGGCCGCACCTGGCGCATGATCCATCATGCCCAGCTTCAGGCGAATACCCGGTGCCGGCCCGCCTTTCACCCCACCGACCGGAAGGTCGTCTACGCCGCCGGGGGCGGGGCCGGCCGCCTGATGGTCAGCCGCGACACCGGCGAGACCTGGCAAGCCCTCGGGAATCTCCCCGATGGCCTGCGCGGCGCGATCGCCCTCGATCCCGAGCGCCCCGACGCCATGCTCGCCGGCGTCGCCGATGCCGTCTGGCGCTCCGCCGACGCGGGTCGCACCTGGACCCGCTGCGACGGTCCGCACGGCGAGGCGGTCGGCTTCGCGTTCGGCCTCCTGCCGGGAAAAGGCGGCGCGCGCGCGGCTTTCGCCGCCACCGCCGACGGCGTCTGGCGCTCCACCGACGGCGGCGCGACCTGGACCGAGAAATGCCGCGGCCTCCCCGAGCGCGGCCTTCGCTCTTTCGCCGGCGGCTTCCCGCCCCAAGGCAAGCCCGGCCCCGGCATGCTCTATTGCGCCCTGCCCAGCCGCCGCGTCAACGGGACCTTCGCCGGCGGCGTCTACGCCTCGCGCGACGGCGGCGAGACCTGGGAGTCGGCGATGGGGGAGGGAATCAACCGCGAGATCGCGCGCTTCGACCAATGGGGAATGGGCGACATCGCCGAATACCACCACGTCCTCACCACCCCCGCGCGCCCGCTCACCGTCTGGGCCTTCAACACGAACACCGGCATCCCGCCGCCGCACCACTGCGCCGCCTACCGCTCGGACGACGGCGGCAAGAACTGGCGCGCGACCTTCTTCCCCGACCCGCGCTGGCCGGGCTACAACGTCGAAGAGAACTACGTCACGGCCGGCGTCCACCAGGCCTACCAGTCGGTGCCGAACGGCGTCGCCATCTGCCCGAGCAATCCCGACCTCGTGCTCCAGCTCGACGAAGGCAACTGCCACATCACGGCGGATGGGGGAAAGACCTGGTTCAATGGCCACTGCCGCGCGGCCGCGCAGAAGGGGTTCTTTTCGTCGACCGGGCTGGTGGTGACGACCACCTGGCACCACTACGTCGATCCCTTCGAGCCCGCGCGCCGCTACATCTGCTACACCGATATCGGCTTTGCCCGCTCGCTCGACGCGGGCGCGAGCTGGCATTGGTGGGCGGAGAAGGAGCAGGCGCCCTGGGGCAACACCTGCTACGAGCTGGCGTTCGATCCGCAGGTCCCGGGCCGGATCTGGGGCGCCTTCTCGAACGTGCACGACATCCCGAACGACAACATCATCAGCGGGCGGCACAATGCGAACGGGGCGGGCGGCGTCTGCGTGAGCGCCGATTTCGGGGCGACCTGGCAGCGCTCGAACGACGGGCTGCCCGAGGCGCCCTGCACGTCGCTCGTGCTCGATCCCACCTCGCCGAAAGGCGCGCGCACGCTCTACGCGGGGCTCTTCGGCCGCGGTCTCTTCGTCTCGACCGACGACGGCAAGAGCTGGACGGAGCGGAGCCGTGGACTGGGCGGGCCGGCGAACCGGCGAGTCTGCCGGGTGATCCGGCACGCGGACGGAACGCTCTTCGCCCTGGTCACGGCGCTGCGCGAAGGCGGGCGCTGGGTCGCGGAGGGGCCGGGTCTGTATCGGTCCAAGGATAAGGGAAATACCTGGGAGCTGATCCAGCGCACGCAGCCGCTCCTCTGGCCGCGGGACTTCGCGGTGGACCCGCAGGACAGCCGGCGGATTCTCGTGGGCGCGGTGGACGCGGATGGCAAGGAGCAGGGCGGGCTGTGGCGCACGGCGGACGGCGGGGCGAGCTGGGCGCGGGCGGCGCGCCACGGTGCGGGGCACTTCGGGGCGGCCTTCTCGCCGCACCGGCCGGGGTGGATCTACGCGACGCTCAACGAAGGCGCGGACGGGCCGGCGCTCTGGCTGTCGCGCGACGGGGGCGCGACCTGGGCGCCCTTCACGGAGCTGCCGTTCCGCAATGTGCAGCGCGTCGAGTTCGATCCGCGCGACCAGGGCGTCGTCTACGTGTGCACCTTCGGCGGCAGCGTGTGGCGGGGCCCGGCGGAGCCGTGAGGCGGGGGGGCGAGGGGGCGAGGGGGCGAGGGCGGCGCGGCCAGGGGCGGACGGGCCGTGGGGTTGCGGGCGAGTCGTGGGATTGTAGATTGAAGAATGTAGATTGCAGATTGACTTCCCCGGCCGTGGAGCGCGCGTGGTGGCCCGGTCGCGTACGCCCCGCCGGCGCCCCGGAGTCATTCTGCAATCTTCAATCGCCTGTGGGCACATGTCCGTTCTTGCTGCTCGACCGTACCGGCCGCACGCATCGAAAGCACGGCCTCGGTCGTCCTCGTATCTCGTACTCGTACTCGTACTCGAATGCCCAGGGCGTTCGAGTACGAGTACGAGTACGAGGACGAGGACGAGGACGAGGACGAGGACGAGGACGACCGAGGCCGTGCTGCCGCCAAGGTACGTCCGCTGCGGCGACCCAGTACTCCGCGTCACGGGGGCGGCGATCGATGGGACAAGCGCGTCAGCAATACCGGACATGCACCCATCGCCTTTGAATGGCTTGACACCCCAACCTGCCCCGTCGTACACTTTCCGGAACGCGCGCAGCCCGCGCGCACGCATCCTGCTATTGGAGAGCCGTGATGATCGCTCGCAGCCGCCTCGCGCCCGTCTCGATTGCCCTGGTGGCCTGTGCCTTCGGCGGACTGTCCTACCTTGCGGCCCAGGACGGGCAGATGGCCGTGTTTACCGGCGAACTCAAGGCCGCCCAGGAGATCTTTCAGGGCGTCAAAGCCGAGCGCGACCAGCACTTCGACCGCATGAACGCCATCCAGCGCGACCTGGACAAGGCGGTGCGGCACTTCCGGTCTTCGCCTGGGGACCTCGCTCCCGAGACCGAAACGGCGCGCGGCGAGATCAAGGAGCAGGTGCTGAAGCGGATCGACGACGAGCTGACGTTTCGCGCCGCCCTGGTCGAGGTGGTGAAGGCCCGGCGCGAGAAGCTCGCGGCCGAGGTCCAGTCGATCCTGGAGCTGGGCCAGGTGCCGCCCCCGAACCTGCTGGAGGCCTTCTTCGGCGGGGCGATGGGCAGTGCGCTGGACGGTGCGGCCGGTGGTCCGGGCGGTGACGCGCGTCCGCAGCGTCCGCCGGGCGGCGGTCGGCCGGTCGGCCCGGTGCGGCCCGGCATCGATGACGACGGCGGCGCGGAGGAGATCGAGTAGCGCATGAGCCGAGTGCGGCGTCCGCGCGTCCTCGCCGCCGTCGCCGCCCTGCCGGCCGCCACGGCGCTCGCGCTGCTCCTCGTCCTCTGCGGCAGCGCACCGCGCGCCGGCGCGGACGTCGTCGTGCTCAAGCGGGGCGGCGAGGTCGAGGGAGTGGTCACCGACCTCGGCGACCGGGTTGAGGTGAAGACCCGGCTCGGCAAGGTCACCTTCCTGAAGACCGACATCCTCGAAGTCCGCAAGCAGAAGCTCCCGCGCGAGATCTTCGCCGAACGCCTCGCCGGCCTGCGCCACGACGACGTGCAGGCCCACTTCGACCTCGCCCTCTGGTGCAAGGAGAAGGAACTCTACGAGGAGTACGGCATGCTCCTCGAGAAGATCCTTCTCATCGAACCCAAGAACGCCCAGGCCCAGATCCACGCCTACCACTACCGCAAGATCTACCAACCCCTCCCGGTCGACGAAGTCTCCGAACGTTCCCTCCTCGGGGACTACGGCGCCAACTTCCATCTCACCCGCTCCTCCCACTACGTCCTCGCCTACAACACCGACCTGGACTTCGCCAACACCCGCCTGGTCTTCTTCGAACGCCTCTACAAGACTTTCTACACGTTCTTCGAGGACCGGGGATTCACCCTAAAGCTCCTCGGCCGTCGGCTCGAAGGCATCGTCTTCGCCTCGCAGGAGCAGTTCCAGGGCGTGGCGAAGCGCATCGCCCCCGGGCTGGAACAGAGCGGCGGTTTCTTCGCCCCCAGCCTCAACCGGCTGTTCTTCTTCGACAACCGCAATTCCGAGAACGCCCGTACCGTCCGCGAGAACCTCAAGAAGTGGGAGGGGCACATCGCGGGCATCCGCTCGCGTCTGCGCGCGGCGAAGTCGGCGGGGGAGCGGGCGAAGCTGAGCGACTACTTCGATCAGGAGCTGACCAAGTTCAACCGGCTCAAGCGCGAGGGCCGGGCGGCCTTCGATGAGCTGAACCTGGCGGTCACGATCCACGAAGCGACGCACCAGCTCTGCTACAACTCAGGCCTCCTGGTCGAGAGCCCGAACAATCCGACCTGGGTGGTCGAGGGGCTGGCGACCTACTTCGAGGACCCGGACCAGTGGGTCGCCGAGCACGGCCAGGTCGGCAAGATCAACGACACCTACCTGGAAATCCTGAGGGAGAGCTTCGAGCGCGACCGGCACATCGGGCTGGGATCCCTGGCGCAGCTCAATACGAACTACTTCAGCCTGGGGGACGACGTGGAGCTGGGGTACGCGCAGAGCTGGTCGCTGGTGCATTTTCTGCTGCAGGGCGCCAATCGCCGGTATGCGGACAAGTTCTACGCCTATCTCAAGAACCTGAGCGCGGTGCCGGTCAAGGAGCGGGTCTCGAATCAGCGGCGGATTGCGGATCTGGTGGGCTGCATGTGGGTGGACATGTCGCGGCTGGACGAGGAGTGGGCGAAGTACGTTCAGGGTTTGTTGCGGGCGAACCCGGGCGGGCGGTGAGGGGCGGGTGGGCGGTGGCAGGCGGGTAGGCGGAGGGGAGGCTGGAAGGGCTGGGGGAGGTCGGAGGGGGTGGGGGAGGTCGGATTGTCTCATTGTCGCATTGTCACACTGCCTCATTGACGTCATGATCCGGGCGGGGTGCACGAGGGCGACTGCGTAGGGCGGGTGGCCGGCGATTCCGCCTGAGGAGGCGGTCGCAAGCGGCCGCGATCAGTGGCCCTTCGGTGCAGGCCGGAAGGCCTGCACCACAAATGCCGGAGAACTCGCGAACGACTCTCGAAACGCTCGAAACCCTTGTGGCGCAGGCCTTCCGGCCTGCGCCGCGAGGTCTCCGAGGCCGGAGTCGCGCGGGGCTTGCTCGATGCCCAGAACGAGGCGCTCCCGCCCGAATCGACCTGCTGCGACCGCCACCGATTGCGGAAGTCCGAACGAGTCGAGTGGCCTGGCGTGGAGTGTGATTCCCCCATCGCCCAGATTGTCCTGCGAAGAACCGACCGAGGTCGCTTCGGCACGCCCGGGTTGCCCGAGTGAGTCTAATGCGACAATGTCACAATGGGACAATGTGACAATCCCTCTGCTCCCGCGCCTGCTCAGGTGGTCCGCGGCGTCACCTCGGGCGGGATCCTCGCCGCGATCCCCGCGAGCAGGACTTCGAGGTTCTTCTGGTGGAGGGCGGCGGTCATGCGCAGGGTGTCCTGGGTGCGCACGACGCAGGTCGGGCACTGGTAGCCGAGTCGGGTGAAAACCGGAGCGCTGTCGGGCACGTCGCGCAGCAGGTCCGCGACCGGGCGGTCGGGATCGAGCAGGCGGGCGGCGCGGGACGGGGGCAGGGCGTGCAGGGCGTCGAGGACGGCGGCGGGGGTGCGCCCGGCGCGCGCCGCGGCGTCCGCCAGGGTCTCGGGCGAACACCGGGGGCAGCGGGCGCGGTCCACGCCGAGCAGGCGCGCGAGCGGTTCGGCCGTCGCCGGGAAGTCCCGCGTCATCGGGGCGATCGGCGTGGCGGCCGTCCAGGGGGGACGCGCGGCCCCGGCGGGCGCCGGGATGCGGTTCAGCTCGTCGAGGAAGGCGGTCACGCTCGATTTGTGCTGTTCCGCCACCTCGCCCAGGGTCTCGCGCGCGCAGGCGGCGCAATCGCCCCACTTGTAGTCGAGCCGCCCGAAAACCTCCATGGTGTCGGTGCAGTCCGAGAAGACGTCGGCGACGTGCGCCGCGCGGCCGTAGGGGCGGGTCACCGGCCGCGGCGCGCCGGCCACCGCGTTGACCGCGTCGAGCAGGGGAGTCAGCTCCTTGCCGTGGAGCCGCGCCGCCGTCGCCAGGCTGTCCTCGTAGCAGACGATGCAGTCGAAGCACTTGTAGCCGAGGTTCTGGAAGATGCGGAAGGCCTCCGGGGAGCGCTGGAAGATCTCCGCGATCACCGTGTCCGCCGTGAAGGGCGGGACGACGCGCCGCTTGGGCTCCGGCACCAGGTCGAGGTCGGCGAGCAGCGTTTCCAGGTTGGCGTTCTTGCGCCGGGCGGCTTCGCCGAGCGTGTGCGGCGTGCACACCAGGCAGTCGTCCCGGTGGTACCCGAGGCGGGCGAAGACCGGAAGAGCATCGGGGAACCACCGGATGATGCCGCCGACCGGGGTATCCTTGGTGAAGGGGTGGTCGATCCGGCCGGCGGGTTCCGGCGCGGCGGCGAGCTCGGCCAGGACCTGGGCCAGGTCGGCGCCGGCCGCCGCGATCGCCTCGCCGACGGTCGCGCGCGTGCAGGCCGGACAGCCGGGGGCGTGGTAGCCCAGCTCCGCGAGCACGCCGAGCGTGCCCGGGTCGGTCCCGTAGAGCTCGGCGACGGTGGCGTCCGGGGGATAGGGGCGCGTCAGCATGGCGCGAATTCTCCGGTGGCGGGACTCGCATACCTGCGGGTGAGGATCGTCAATTCGGGTCCAGGGTTCCGTGCCGGTCGTCTGACCGGATCAGGGAAGCGATCGCAACCGGTGTCGGCGGAGCGATATCGGATCCCTACGGCCACGTTTCTCGACAGCGCGTCCAGAATTGCGGATTGCGAATTTCGGATTGCGGATTGACGGAAGCCGGCGAGTCCCGTAGCTGATCCGCAATTCGAAATCCGCAAGCCGCAATCGACCGGTGCGGTTGCTGTTGGGTTTCGGGCGCGAGCTCGACCTGGTGACCTGGCGGGGCGGACACAGGGGTCCGCCCCTACGTCCACCGACCACCGGCCACTGACCACCGTCCACCGTCCACCGTCCACCGCGTGGGCTCAGACCTTGCGCATGCGCGCGGCGACCGCCCGGCGAAAGGCCCTCGGCAGGCGCTCGCACTCGGCCAGCTCCCGCAGCATCTCGCGCGCGCCCGGCACGTCGTCGCCGATCGCGCGCACCACCAGGTCGGCCACCTGGCGCCGCAGCCCGTCGGCCTTCTGCGCATCGCGCGTCGGCTGCTCGCGCAGCGCGATCTCCGTCAGCGCCCGCAGGATCACCTCGCGATCCTCCCGCTCCGAGAAGTCGGGATGGGCGGTCATGGCCATCAGCGCCGCCGCGATCTCCTCGCACTGCGCCAGCACCGGCTCCGCGTTGTCGGGGACCGCCAGCACCTTGCCGATCGACTCCACCATCGGCATGATGATCACGCGCTCGCGCAACGCGGCGAGCACCTTCACCCGCAACCAGGTCGGGGAGTCCGGTGAAGCCCCGATCCGGCCCAGCGACTGGCCGAGATGCGTGATGTTCGCCGGTCCCCAGATCACCTTGTAGGCGATCGCCTCGTACCACTTCGCCAGCACCCGCTCCACCACCTTCTCGCGGAAGGTGGCGGAAATGCTGGGCGCGAGGGCGATGCGCTCCAGCCCGTCCACGATCACCGGGATGAGGTCGGTGTAGGCGGCGGTGTTGAGGCTGATCTGGAGCACGCGCCCTTCGGCGGTGACCACTTCCTTCGCGAGGTCCTCCGGGTACTGCTCCTCGAGATAGACGAGGTAGATGAGCCCCACCTCGAGACGCAGCGGCAGCGGCGCGTTCGCGCCCGAGGCGATCCAGCCCAGGGCCTCGACGGACTCGAAGACGAGCTTCGACTGGGCGATGAGGCCGCGGAGGATCCCGGCGAGGCGCTCGACGTCGCCGGTCGGCGCGGCGCGGGAGGCGCCGACGCGGCCGAGGGCGCGGCAGGCGGCGGCGGCGCTCGGGGAGCCGGCCGCGATGATCGCGAGCAGCGTCGCGGTCGCCTTCTCGGCGGCCCGGCGCACCTCGTCGTCGGGCTCGTGCACCCCCATCAGGACCTTGCCGATCACCTTGCAGGCGATCTCCCGCTCGATGTCGTAAGGGGACTCGTGCGCCGCGCGGACCAGCGGCTCGACCGCGGGAATGCCCAGCCGTTCGAGCGCCGACTCGGTCGCGTCGAGGATCTGGTCGAGCCGCGAGTCGTGCACGTTCGAGATGAAATCGGCGGCGAGCTTCGCGCGCAGGTCCGCGCCGAGGGTGGGCCTCATCCACAGCCGGCACTCGAGGACCGCCGAGCGCAGCGGCCGCTTGGCGGTGGCGAGGACCTCGAGCAGGAAGGCGCCGACGCGCGCCATGACCCGGGCCGAGGCGTCGGTCGCGGCGCAGAGCTGGTCGAGCGTGCGCACCAGGAAGGGGCGGAGCGGCTCCTCGGCAGCGGCATAGCCCGCGAGCAGCGCGCGCACGCCGTCTTCGCCGAACCCCTTGAGCTGGCCGGCCAGGCGTCGGCACTCGGGGTCGGAGTCGTTCCAGCCGGCGACGCAGCGGACGACCTCGTCGGCGAGGCGTGCGCGGTCCGCGTCGGGCAGGGCGAAGCGGCTCAGGATTTCCAGGTAGTAGGCCTTGCTGCGCCGGTCCGGGGCGCGCTCCATCTCCTTGCGCAGGAACCCGGCGAGGGCGGGCGGCGCGGACTTGCCGATGCTCTCAAAGAGCCGGCGCGCGGGTTCGGCCAGGGTCGGCGCGACCGCCATGCGATCGGCGATCTGCTGCACCAGCGCGGCGACCAGCGGCTCGGCGGCCGCGAGGGTGTCCGCGAAGTGCACGAGCGTGGCGAGGAGCGCGCCCTGGATTACCGTCTCCTTTTCGTTGCGGAAGTCGGAGATCAGGACCGCCGCGACGACCTGGCGTTCGGAGGGGCTTGCGTCCTTGAGGGTCGCGACCAGGCGCTCGAGGGCGTGCGGCTTGCCGTAGAGCGGGGTGTCGCAGACCGAGCGGATCGCCTCGCAGATCTCAGGCGAAACACCGAGTTGCCGCAGCAGGCCCGCGGCCTCCTTGCGCACCTCGGGGCTGTCGTCCGAGAGCGCGCGCAGGGCGAGGGTGGCCTTCTCGTTCTGCGGGAGCGGCGAGAGGGCGAGGCGGCGCAGGGCTTCGACCCGAAGTTTCGGCTCGACGCTGGTGAGCAGCGTGAGCTTGAGCCGGCCGATCTCTTCGGGGGCGAAGAGACCGGAGGCCTCCTGGCGCGAGAGCACGACGGGGAGGGACTCAGGGGAGATGAGGGCGAGCCCGATGTTCTCGGGGCGGAGCGCGAGCGCGGAGGGACCGGCGGAGGGGCCCGTGGCGGCGGTCGCGGCGCCGGGGACGTGCGGCCAGCCGCCGGCCGCCAGGACTTCCTCTTCCAGCGCGATCGTGTGCCAGCCGCCGTCCACGGCCACGGTGAGCGGAGTGTCGAGCGCGGTGCCGGTCGAGCGTTCCGTGGCCGTGATCAACTCGCGCAGCAGCGCGGGGGTAAGCTGGTCGGCTTCGGTGAGCAGGCGCGGCTGGATCAGCACCTTCTCCAGGAGCGTGCCGCTGCGCGCCGATTCGAGGACGCTGGCGGTGAGATCCACCTGCCGGGCGAGCAGGGCGCCGACGCGCGTCACCATCCGTTGCGAGAGCTCGAAGCGCGCGACCAGCGCTTCCCGGGCCAGGCGGATGCCATCTACCATGCGGGGTGCGTCCGACGGTGGCCGGTGGACGGTGGCCGGTGGTCAGTGGACGGTGGTCAGTGGACGGTGGATAGTGAACGGTGGATAGTGAACGGTGGCCGTTGAAGGGTTGGCGGTCTGTCGCGCTGCGTCGGTAAACCTCGCAACCCGGCCTCCGGCCACTAATCACCGACCACCGTCCACTGACCACTGACCACTGACCACCGCGTACCGTCCACTGCGGCGCATTCTAGGGTCGCGTGGGCGGAGTGTCAATGAGGGGCTGTGAGTGTTGCCCGGCGCGGGCCGCGAGGGTAGAATCCCGGCGGCACCGAACGGATGAATGGGAGGCCCCCTCGATGACCCGTGTTCCGCGCCTACTGGTCCTGCTCGGTCTGAGTCTGGCCGTGCTCGCTCCGGCGACGGCCGACTGGGTGGTCTTGAAGGACCGCCGGAAGTTTGCCGGCAACGTGAAGGAGTTGGACGGCGCGGTGGAGGTGACCGCCTCGGATGGGGCCGTGCGCCGGTTCGCCCGGACCGACGTCGACCGGGTGCTGGAGAGCCCCCGGGACCTGGTGCGGGAGAGCGAGCGGGCGTGCGACCAGGCGCTGGCACTCTTCCAGGAGGGGGGCAAGGCGGCCGACCTGCTGGAGCGCAACCGCGTCCTGCGCACGGCGGTCGAACGGCTCGAGAGCGCGCTCGGGGTCCTGGAGCGCTATCGCGAGATCTTCCCGGAGGAACAGTTCGCCTACCTCGACACCGCCTATCGGCGCGTGGTGAAGGACCTCAAACTGTGCCGCGAGCGGATGGTGACCGAAGGGGGAGCGGGCGAGGGCGGCGCGGTAGCGGAGGCGCTGCCTACGGGAAAGTCCCGGGATGAACTGCTGGCGGACCTCCAGGCGGAGGATGCGGCGGTGCGCCGCCTCGCGGCCCTCGCGCTGGGCGCAAAGCGGGAGGAGAAGGCCCTGCCGGACCTCGTGCGCCGGCTGCGCGCGGAGACGGATGCCGCCCTGCGCGCCGCCGTCTGTGAGGTCCTCGGACGGGCGCCCGCCGCGCCGGTGGTTACGACCTTCGCCGCCGAGCTCGCGCCGGACGCGAAGCCCGGGGCGACCTTTCGCGAGGACGCCTGTACCGTGCTGGGGCGGGTGGCGACCGCCGAGGCCTTCGACCTCCTGGCGCGGCTGGCGCTCGACCCGGCCTCAGGTGTTCGCCCGGGCGCCGTGGCGGCGCTGCGCGGGCGGCGCGCGCTGGCTGCCCGCCGGGTCGCGCCCCTTCTCAACCAGGCCGAAACGGCGCCGCGCCGCGTCGCGCTCGATCTCCTGGTCGAGGTCGGCGGGCCGGAGGCCGCGCAGGCGCTGGTCCCGCTCCTGGCCCTGCCGGACGAACTCGCCGATCGGCGCGAGGAGGCCGCGGACGGGTTGCTCAAGCTCAAGGGCGCCGCCGTCCCCGCCCTCGTCGACGCGCTGCTCGACGTCTCGCTGCGCGATTCCGCCCATCGCCTCCTGCGCGCCATTACGCATCAGGAATTCGCCGCAGGCGAGGTCATTCAGTGGCAGCAGTGGGTCGAGGAGCACCGGGCGGAATTGCTGCGGTAGGGGGCACCCGCGGGTGGGCGCGGCACCGGCGGATCGGCGCAAGGGATGTCCGGCCGGCCGAGCCGGGGCGGACACAGGGGTCCGCCCCATAAGCGCTAACCTAAGGAGGTCAGGATGGGCACTGCCGACTCGTGCCAACTCTCCCGAGTTCGAGCGTTGCTCGACAAGAGTTCGCCTATGCGCTCCCCTTCATCGAGGATCTG
>JACRIP010000093.1 GCA_016220045.1 Planctomycetota bacterium | reverse complement strand
GTACTCTCCTGGGCACGGCCGTACCAGGCCTTGCGAGGAGATACTCTCGCTGCTCACCAGCCACCCCACGCCCGGCCGCCCCGCCACACGCACCAGACCCTCCAGGGGGCAAATTCGCACAAAGCGATTCCGCGGAGCTGCGCACCCAGCCCGACTCTTGACACCTCGCCCCCGGCGCGGATAGACTCCCGCCTCGCGTCGTCGTGACGCGCCGCGTCACCCACGGCGCCCCCTCTCTTTCCCGCGGAGTTCCCATGCGCCCGCTCGCCCGCCGCTTCGCGCCGGCCCTGGCGCTGCCCCTCCTCCTCGCGACCACCGTGCGCACCGCCGCCGCGCAGTCGCTCACCGGCGAATGGCGCATGTCCGGCACCCAGGCCGGCCGTGCCGTGGCGGCACGCCTCGACCTGGCCGCCGACCCCGCCGGCGGCTTCACCGTCCAGCGCTCCTTCCGCTTCACCGGCGACCCGACGACCTACGGGTGGAGCGGGCGCGGGATCTGGGCCTCGGGCGCCCTCCATGTCCTCTTCGTCGCTTCCCGAGATCAGGTACCTACCCGGCCCGGCTTCTTCGCCCCCGGCGCCGGGACGTTGCGCGTCTGGGGCCTCTACCAGCTTTCCGGCGACGGCCGCCGCCTCTCCGGCGCGTGGCAGGTGGACGAGCCCTCCCCCCGCTGGGGCCAGGACTCCGGCGAACGCCCGAGCGGTCGATCGAGCGTCCCCTACGACTACTTCCTCTCCACGCCCTTCGTGCGCGTCGAGCTGAACGGCAGCCCGCGCACCATGCTCTTCGATACCGGCGCGAACACCACCGCCGTGGACACGGCGGCGGCGCGCGCGATCGGCCTCGCCCCCGCCGGCAGCTCGACCGTCGCCGGCACGACCGGCACCCTCGCCGTCCAGAACGCCCGCGTTGACCGCATGCGCCTGGGCGCCGCCACGGCCGCCAACGTCGTCGTCACTCTCCAGGACCTCAGCGGCTTCCTCGCCCCCCGCAACGGACCCGAGGAGGGCCTGCTCGGCACCGATTTCATCGGCCGCTTCCTGGTCACCCTCGCCTATGACCGCGGCACGATCACCCTCGAACCGCCCGCCCCCGCCTCCGCCCGGGGACTTGCCCTACCCCCGCTCGGCCGCGGCAGCCGCTCCGTCCCCCTCCCGGTGGTGAACGGCATCCCCCGCCTCGCCCTGCGCCTCGACGACGGCATCGACGCCGATTTCTCCATCGACACCGGCCTCGGCTACGAGGAAACCGAGGCCGTCTTCCTCAGCATCACCGAGGAGACCTGGAACCGCCTGCGCGCCCGCAACCCCGCCCTCGCCCCGGAACGCTACTTCACCGTGCGCGGCATGGGCGGTGTCGTCAACCTCCCGATCGCCCGTATCGCCAGCGTCAGCCTCGGCGGCTTCCGCGTGTCCCGACCGTGGGTCGTGGTCCAGCCGCGCGTCGGTACCTTCGCCGCGCCCGGCGCTCCCGGCCTCGTCGGCAACAACTTCCTGCGCCGCCTGCGCGAGGTCCGCTTCGATTTCGCCGGCCAGCGCCTCGAGTTCCGCCCGTAAGCCGACGACTCCCCCCCCGCCGATTGACAGCCCCTGCCCCCGCTGTCGCACTCCCGCGCCCCCGCTTCCGCCCGCCCTGGACGCCCGTCCACGGCCGCGCCAAGCCGCCGCCAAGCTCGCCTTACATCACCCGCAACTCGCTACAAAACAACAGATTATAGCGCCCGACCGGCCCACCTCCGCGCGTCGCACCAACCCCACTTGACACCCACACCCCACACTGTTCCGCTCCGTAACGCCCCCCCGACACGGGCGTAAGTCCTCGTTTACAGGAAGGAGTCATGGGAATTCATGAGCCCCGGAGACGCGCCGCAGTTCCTTTCCAGCAAGCAGGTTACAGCCTCTAATGAAATGTTCGGATTCGCGGCACCATCCTTGCGAATCCAGATTCGCGTGAGGCGCGCCGACCGGCCAACACCTCGGAGCAGACGACAGGGTACACTAGAGGAGACTGATCCGATGAGCGCCGAAAACCGGAACACGGTGAGCGCGATCGGTTGGCAGCGCGCGTTGGTGGTGGGGACGGTCCTGCTGAGCCTGGCGGCGGCGCAGGGAACGGCCTACGCCGGCCCGAAGCCCGCGACCTCGTGGGTGCCGGCGAGCACGGCGAACTACACGAGCAGCGGCAGCCGCTCGCTCCAGTACGTGGTGATCCACGACATCGAGGGCGGGGCGCCGGGCGCGATCTCCTGGTTCCAGAATTCGTCCGCCAGCGCCAGCGCGCACTACGTGATCGGCTACGAAGGCCACATCACCCAGATGGTGGCCGACAACAATATCGCGTGGCACGCGGGCAACTGGACCTACAATTCCAAGTCGATCGGCATCGAGCACGCGGGCTACGCCTCCTCCGGCGGCTTCACCACCGCCGAGTACACTGCCTCGGCGAACCTGGTGCGCTGGATCTGCGACACCTACGGCATTCCGAAGACGCGTTCGCGGATCATCGGGCACAACGAAGTTCCGGACCCGGACGGCTCGGGCTACGGCGGCGCCGGCCACCACACCGACCCGGGCGCGCACTGGAACTGGACGTACTTCATGAGCCTGGTGACCGGCGGCAGCACGAGCGGCGGCGGCACCGTGGCTCCGCCCCCGCCCCCCGCTCCCCCGGCCCCGCCCTCCAGCGGCAGCCTCAAGGCGATGAAGGTCACCGCCGCCTCCCTGAACGTGCGCAGCGGCCCCGGCACCGGCAACGCGATCATCGGCGGCATCCCGAGCGGTCAGGTGTATGTCTCGATGAGCTCCTCCGGCGCCTGGAAGAAGATCTGGTACCGCGGCAACACCGGCTGGTGCAGCGGAGACTTCCTGAGCCAGGTCGGCGCCTCCGGCCGCAAGGTCACCACCGGCGTCCTGAACGTCCGCTCCGGCCCCTCGACCGGCACCTCGATCGTCGGCCAGGCGCACAGCGGCGAAGTCTACGTGACGATCGGCACCAGCGGCGTGTGGCGCAAGATCTACTTCGGCGGCGGGACCCGCTGGTTCAGCGGCGACTTCACCTCGGGCGTCGGACTGTAACGGACGACCTCTTCCCTCCCCTGCTTCCGCGCAACCCACCCAGCGGGCCCCCCACGGGGCCCGCTTTTTTTTCGGTCGCGACGGTGATCCTGCGGCCCTGACCACCGGAGGCCGATTATCGTTGCCTCCCCGGGGCGCGCGCGGGATAAGAAGCTGCGGGAGGCGGGGGTCCTCCCGACCTCGTCGCTTCTGAGGAACGCCGGATGGATTTCTACGTGGCGGTCGGCGCCGCGAGCGCGCTCAATCTCGGCATCGGCTGGGCGGTACGCAGCGACCTGCATCTCGGCCGGCTCTCGTGCGGACGCTCGGTCTATGTGCACGCCGGGTTCGCGCTGCTGGCGCTGGCGGGAATCGGCATGGTCACGGTCGCCGCCTTCGGACCCTCCCAGACCTCCGGCCTGGCCGAACGGGGCATGCTCGCCGCCGGCAGCCTGATGGTGGTCTTCAGCGCGCTCGCGATCCCGGGTCTTTGCCTGGTCCCGTTCGTGACCTTCCTGGTCGGCGAATACGCGCACCGCGGCGCGCGCTTCCTGATGTCGGAAGACCAGGTGCGGGTGGCGAAGACCTACGACCAGGCGGAGGCGTGTGAGCGGCAACGCGACTGGGAAGGGGCGCTGGCGGCCTATCGGCGGGCGCTGGCGGAGGACATAGAGGACTGGGAGGCGCGGCGGCGCATGGCGGAGGTGCATCTCAAGACCGGCGATGTGGGCGCGGCGGTCGCAGGTCTGCGCCTGGTGGCGGAGCGGATCGCGGAGCCCGGGCGCAAGGCCGCGGTGACCTTTCGCCTGGCCGAGCTGCTCGCGGGGCCGCAGCGCGACCGGGCGGGCGCGCGGGCGCTCCTGGTGGCGCTCGCCGCGGCGGTGGCCGGCACCCAGGTCGCGCCCTACGTCAAGCTGCGGATTGCGGCGCTCGACGAGGAGTCGGCGGAGTAGCGCTCATCGATACCCACAACCGGAGTAGCTGGGAACCGTCGGGGGCGACTTGGCCTCTCGACCGTCTTCGTACTCGTACTCGTACTCGTACTCGAACGCACAGGGTATTCGAGTACGAGTACGAGTACGAGTACGAGATACGAGGACGACCGGTGGCCTACGCCGGGAAGCGCTGAAACGCCCGAACCCGCGCAAGGGCGAGTGGCCCTTCGCGCGGGCGAGGACGCCCGCGCTCCCAGGAACTCTCACCGTCGCACGTGCGCAGTTGTTCTCGCGCCCCCCCAAGGCTCAGGCACAGCGCCACTCGGCGCGTGCGCGACGTCACACCCGGTGCGTTCGGCGTGTTCGGCGGCTATCTTCGGGCGCTTTCCCTACTTGGGCGCCGCCCCGGCTCCGACCCCGCCGCCGCCCGGCGTGTTCTGCATCCAGGCCTCCGCCCGGTGCATGAAGCTCACGAACTTCATGAGCATGTAGAGCTGGGCGACCACGCCGATCCCGACCAGCACGAGCATGATTTCCAGGTACCAGTTCATACGGTCCCTCCTCGATCATCCACACTGCCCGCTGGCCACCGGCCGGGGGGCGTCCAACGTTCGCGAGCGCTCGGTGCGCCCGGATTCGAACAACATTTTTGCGCACTCGACGGTGTTGCGCAACAGCACCTGTACCGTAACCGGCCCGACTCCGCCGGGCACGGGCGTGATCCAGGACGCGACCGCGCGCGCCGCGGCGAACTCCACGTCCCCGACGAGACGGCGCTTGGGGGCGCCCTTCGCGTCCAGCACGGGGCGGCCCTCGGGGTCGCGCACCTCGACGAGGTTGATCCCGATGTCCACGACCACGGCGCCCGGCTTGATCATCGAACCGCGCACGAGCTCGGGGACGCCGACGGCGACGATCAGCACGTCGGCGCGCCGCGCGTGCCCCTCCAGGTCGACCGTGGCCACGTGGCACACGGTGGGGGTGGGGGCTTCGAGACTCGATTCGAGCAGGAGCAGGGCGAGCGGCTTGCCGACGGTCTTCGAGTGGCCGATGACGGTCACCTCGAGGCCCTTCAGGCTCGGCCGGATGGTGCGCAACAGCTCCACGGCGGCGACCGCGGTGCACGGTGCGACCCGGTAGGTGCCGTAGAGCAGCCCGCCCATGTTCGCCGGGTGCAGCCCCTCGACGTCCTTGCACGGATCGATGCGGGCGTGCATGCGCGACGCGGTGATGCGCGGCGGCAGCGGCGTCTGCAACAGGATGCCGGTCACCGCCGGGTCGTCGTTCAGGGAGCGGAGGATCTCCGCCAGCTCCTCTTCGCCCAGCGCGGCGGACAGTTCCCGGCTGTCGCACAGGATGCCCGCCTCTTCGCAGGCCTTCCGGTGCTTCCTGACGTACGCCAGCGAGCCCGGATCCCCCTGGAAGTAGAGCGCCATGAGGCGGGGAACGATGCCGTGCGCGCGCAGCCCGGCGAGGTCGGCCATCAGGCGCGAGCGGATCGCCGCGGCGACCGGCGCGCCTTCCAGGAGCTGGGCGACCATCTGCACCTCGCAGGCGACGGAAGGGGATCGAGCGCGAACGCGGACGGGTTCCAACCGGCGCGGCCAGCCCCGACCGCGCTACTCCACCAACTTCAGCACCTTCACCTGGATGTTGCGGAAGCTCGCTTCGCTCCCGGGCTCGAGGCCGAATCCCACCACCCCCTTCTTCGTGCTCTCCCGCGGGTCGCTCACCCGGATGCCTCCGGTCCGATCCGGCCGGAAGATGATCACGTTGTCGCCGACCACCGAGATCCGGAAATGCCGGTACTGATCGCGCGGCATCGTCGCCTCGCACTTCACCACGCACGCCCCGGTCTCGCTGATCAGCACGCCGGCCAGGAAGTCGCCCTTGGTGCACTTGACGTCGAACTCGAGCTCGTAGTCCTGCCAGCGCGGCGAGCCCTTGAAGGCGATGCCGCCGTTCTGACTGCTGTTCACGCCGTGCAGCTCGCCCGCGGTCGGCACGTCCCAGGTGACGGAATTCGGCTGCTTGTTGAAGCCGATCACCGCCCAGCCGGCCAGGTCATCACCCGAATGGAGCGACACCACCGCGCCCGGCTTGTCCCACGCCGGGTCGACCTCGGGGCGACCGCCGCCCCCGCCGCCGCCCGGGTCCCCCTGTCGGCGGTCGCGGTCCCGCTGCTCCTGCTCGCGCCGCTCCTGCTCCCGCCCCTTGGCGATGCGGCTCTGCAGCTTCAGCAGATCGGGATAATACCTGGTCTCCTCGTACTTGCGCGGGAACTCCTTCGTCCGGCGCTCCGCGTCGTCGAACAGCTTCGAGGCGAGCATGCGCTCGACGTCGGCGAGGATGGTATCGTAGACCTGCTGCGCCAGCCGGTTCCACTCGTCGGTCAGGATCTGCGTGCTGGTGTGGATGCGCTTCGGCAGCGACTCGTCCAGGCCCTCGCACTGCGCCAGCAACTCGGCGTAGCGCGTCTTGAGCGGCGCGATGGTGGTGAGCTCGCCCAGGTTCGAACTCTCCTTCTCGAGCTGGGTGATCGCGTCCTCCACGTACACCACTTGCAGCGCCTGGCTGGTCGTGCCGATCAGCTTCACCAGCTCCTCGCCCAGCGGCTCACACTCCGTCTTGAGCTTCTCCAGCTCCGTCCGCAAGCCCGGAATCGACGCCGGGCTCTTGCGCCCGCGCGCCTCGAGTTCCTTCACCTTCGTGCGCTTCTCCTCGCGACGCCGGTAGAGATCCTGCTTTTTTTTGACCTCCAGCTCCAGGGTCGCAAGCCGCCCGAAGAAATTCTGGTCGATCGACCGCCCCTTCGCCGCCTCGGTCATGAGATCCGTCGCCTGCTTGGCGATCCCGATCATCGAAAGCGAACCCGCGAAGTCCTCGGGGTTCTGCGCCCAATGGAGGTCGGCCTTCTGCACGCAATCGCGCGCGCCGCGTTCGCGCTTGTTGAATTCTTCCTGCTCCGCACGGCCCTTCAGGTAGGACATCAGCCCGAAGATGCCGATGACGAGAAGCACCGCGAGCGCGCCGAGCAGGCTGAGGATGGCGTTACGTGAGAGGCCCTCGGAGCGGCGATAGGAGCGCGAGTCCTCGTGGCGGCCGCGGTTGGCGGCGCCGCCCCCCGCGTTTCCGGCGGAACGCCCCGCCGCGGGCGACCCGGGTTTCGCGCGCGGCGCCGGCGTCGCCTTGTGAAAGCCGGAGCCGGGACGGCCCTCGTGGCCGGAGGCGGCGCTGACCGCGGGCAGAATGCCCGAGGCTCGCTTCACGCTCGGCATGACCCCCGAGGCCCGCTTCGAGGCGCCCCCCGGCACCGGCTGGGGCAGGAGATGCGCAATCTCGGCCTTGCACCGGTCGCAGTAGTCCTTGCTCTCGAAGTGGACCGCCTTCCCCTTGGAGAAGTCCTCCTCTGAGATCATCTCCCCGCATTTTTCGCAGTAGACGGTTGCCTTGCCCACCCCGGCCTCCCAGGAGACCTGTCCGCCGAAAACGCTCTGCCGCGCCGGAGACGGTTCCGGCGCGCGCTGACCCAAGGGTGCGACTGCTCAAGGTCCGTTCGGTGCAGACTGCCCACCCGCTGCCGCCCCCACGCGGGGGGCCACCCTG
The DNA here is from genome assembly GCA_016220045.1 of Planctomycetota bacterium. GTDB lineage: Bacteria > Planctomycetota > MHYJ01 > WSZJ01 > JACPWG01 > JACRIP01. Next base: position 1,653 of record JACRIP010000093.1, on the reverse strand, counting down.
ATGACGCGGCGATTCTAACAGCACCCTCCGGCGCAACGCAAGCGATTTCAAGGTCTCGCGGGCGCACCCGCACGCGCGCGCGGCCCGAAATCCCTTGCGCCGCCGGGGTTTGTCTGTTACGTTTTCGGCCCCACGCGCGCTCGCGACGCCCCGCGTTCCCTCCCCCTCGGGGCCTGGTTCAAACCGCCGCAAAACGGGGACACGATCCTGAATTCCAGCGACGTCCCCCGATGGTCGCAAGCCCGCGCAGGAATTCAGGTCATGTCCCCGTTTTGCTCCTCCTGAGCGGGCAGGCAGTGTTACCCCGCTTTGAACCAGGCCCCCCTCGGGCATTTTCTTGAGCGCCGACTCGGGCCCTGACGAGCGCCCGGCGCACCCGGGCGGCGATCCCCCATGACCGCGAGCCGCACTCCCCACGTCCGTGAACTCGACGTCCTCATCTTCGGCGGCGGGGTCGCCGGCCTGTGGACGCTCGATCGCCTGTGCCGCGCCGGCCTGAACGCGCTGCTCCTCGAGTCCGCCGCCCTCGGCGCCGGCCAGACCATCCAATCGCAGGGCATCATCCACGGTGGGGGAAAATACGCGCTTCGCGGCGTCCGCGATCTTGCCGCCGTCCGCACCATCCGGGAAATGCCCGAGCGCTGGCGGCGGCACCTGCGCGGCGAAGCAGAGCCCGACCTGCGCGGAGTCTGCCTGCTGTCGCCCCGCTGCCTGCTCTGGCTGCCGCGCGGGGGGTGGACGGCGCGCCTGTGCGCCTGGGGATTTCTCCCCATCGTGACCGGCGCCGGCCTGCTCGCCACCCGCCCCTATCGGCTCCCCGCCGACGAATGGCCTGCGCCGCTCGCCGGCACCGCGGCCGCCGTCTACGCGCTGGACGAACCGGTCGTCGACCCCGGCTCCCTGGTCGCCCGGCTCGCGGCGCTCCATCCGGGGCGCGTCCGCCGCTATGACCCGGGCGCCGCGTCGCAGGCGGTTGAGTTCGTGGGTCCCGGGCGCGTGCGCCTCGCGGGCTGGCCCGATGAAATCGCGGCGGGGGCGGTCGTGCTGGCGGCGGGCGCCGGCACCGCGGACCTGCTCGCCCGGGCCGGAGTCGATGCGGCGGTCTGGATGCAACGCCGTCCGCTGGCGATGACGCTGGTGCGCGGCGCGCTGCCCCCGCTCTTCGGCCACTGCGTGCTCGGCGGCAAGACCGGGCTCACGATCACCAGCGCGGTCGCAGCCGATGGCCGCACGGTCTGGCAGGTGGGCGGCGAGCCGGCGGAGCGCCTGGCCGGGGAAGCCGACGACGGACGCGTGCGCGCGGCGGTCGCCGCCGAGCTGCGCCGGCGCCTTCCGGGCGTGGTCTGGTCGGCGACGGAAATCGCGGTCTACCGCGCCGTGCGCGCGGAAGCGCGGCGGGCGGACGCGCGGCGGCCGAGCGGCGTGCAGGTGGCACGGCCCGCGCCCGGGCTGGTCGTGGCCTGGCCGACCAAGCTCGCGCTCGCGCCGCTCTTGGCCGACGAGGTGCTGGCGACCGGGGAGGCGATGTTCGCGGAAAGCGGCCGGCCGCGCGTCGCGCGCGTCGCGGGTGCGGCGGACGCAGCGGCGGCGTGGGCGCCGGCGACGGGAGTCGGCGCGGGCGCGGCCGCGCCGGTGCCCCCCCCCCCCCCCCCC
>JACRIP010000664.1 GCA_016220045.1 Planctomycetota bacterium | reverse complement strand
GGACGACGGAGGCCGTGCTTTCGATGCGTGCGGCTGGTACGGTCGAGCCGCAATACCGGACATGCACCCGACCACGAAGCGGGGGTGCAGAGCTACGAAGGGCCACAACGCGGGGAACCCCGAAGAGCCCCGGCCCCCGTGGCCCTGCGCCCCTTCCTTGACACGGCCGCGCCGCCCGTGCTAAAGAAGACGGCTGTACTTCGATGCTACGGAGGGTCTCTATGCGCACCGTCCTTCCCGTGGGACTCCATCTGGCCGTGCTCGGCGCGGTCCTGATCGCCACGGCGCCCGGCGCCGCGGCCGACTTCATCGCCACCGCCCCGGTCGCCGAAAGCGCCGCCGCGCCCGCCGCCGAGGCGCAGGTCGCCGAGCGCCTCGCCGGGCTCGGACTCTCCGCCCCTGAGGCCGAGGCGCGCATCGTCCAGCTCACTCCCGAGGAGCTCGCCCGCATCGGGGAATCTCCCGAACAGGCCCAGATGGCCGGCATCTACGGCTGGGAGATCGCCGCCATCGCGTGCGGCATGGTCCTCCTCGGCTGGCTCCTCTGGTGGCTCCTCCACGTCCACGAGAAGAAGCAGCCATGAAGGCCGAGCTGCGCATCATCCGCGGCGAAGGGGTCGGCGAAGCCTTCCTCCTGCCCGAAAAGGGCGCCTTCCTCATCGGCCGCAACACCGATGCGAACCTGCGCTTCAACGACGTCTGCGTCTCCGGCATGCACTGCCAGATCGAACGCAGCGGCAACGTCGACATGGCCACCGACGTGCGCAGCCGCAACGGCACCTTCGTCAACGGCACCCGCATCACCCACCGCCCCCTCACCGACGGCGACGTCATCGTCATCGGCGAGACCGCCCTCCAGTACCACCGCCTCCCCGATACCCCCTACCCCAAGCCCGATACCGAGGTCATCCGCGTCCGCGACGCCTGGCAGAAGAGCGAGGCCTCGGTCTGCGACAAGTTCCAGCTCCGCGGCCGCGGCCTCTCCGGCATCCTGGGTTCGCCCGAGTCCACGCCCGAAGTCCAGAAACTCAAGAGCGCGCTCGACGCCTTCTACCGCATCGTCACCCTGACGCACCAGGAAAGCGACGTGCGCGTCGTGCTCGAGCGCTCGCTCGACATCGCCCTCACGGCCCTCGACGCCGACCGCGGCGCCATCGTGCTCTACGGCGCCCCCGGCGAATTCTCCCAGCTCGAGATCATGCGCCGCCGCGAAGCCAAGTCCGCGGAAAAAATGGTCATTTCCCAGACCATCGTGGACACCTGCTTCAACGAGGGCGTGTCCATCCTCACCTCCTTCGGCACGCCCAGCCAGACCGCCCACGCGACCCGCTCCGTCCTCATGCAGGGCATCCAGTCCGTGATGTGCGTGCCCATCGAGGCCGAGAAGTGCATCCTGGGCGTCATCTACCTCGATTCCACCAGCGTCGTCGATCGCTTCGCCAAGCCCGACCTGGAAATCCTCGCGGCCATGGCCTCCATCCTCGGCACGCTGATCGAAAAAAAGATGCTGGCCTCGCGCGCCCAGGCGGTCGGGCACCAGCTCGATTACGTCCTTTCCCACGTGCCGGTGGGCATCTTCGTGACCGACCTCGAGGGGCGCTTCACGATCTGGGCCGAGCATTGCGAACGGCTCTTCGGCTACCCCACGCAGGCGGTGGTCGGCCGCGATTCCCTCGCGCTCCTCCTGGCGCAGCCGGACATGGCGCCCGGCCTGCTCACCGCCGCGAAGGGCGGATCCTTCGAGGCCGATCTCGAATTCCGCCGGCGCGACGCCAGCCAGTTCCTCGGCAACCTGAGCCTCAAGAAGTTCTTCGACACCTCGGGCAACCACGTCGGCTTCGCCGGCATGCTGATCGACATCACCGACCGGCGCAACCTGGAAAACCAGTTGGTGCAGCAGGAGAAGATGGCGTCGCTCGGGCTCCTGGCGGCGGGGATCTCCCACGATTTCCGCAACCTGCTGGCGCCGATGTACGGGTTCGCGCAGCTCGCCAGCCTGAACCCCTCGGCGAAGGACAAGCTGGTGCACGCGACCCTGACGCACGCGAAGCACGCGATCACGATCACGAATTCGCTCCTGACCTATGCGCGGCGGCGCGACGACGTGCTGGAGGTGGTGGACGTCTGCAAGGTGCTGGACAACGTGCTCGACCTGGTGGCGAGCGAGCTGGCGCTGTGCAACATCAAGGTGAACAAGCTCTACACGTCGGCGCCGGGGGTTCAGGTGAACGCCGGACTGGTGCAGAACGTGTTCCTGAATCTGCTCCTGAACGCGCGCGAGGCGATGCCGCAGGGGGGAACGCTGACCCTGTCGGTCGAGGCCACCGAGCGGGACGTTTCGCTGCGCTTCGTGGATACCGGCGTGGGGATCAAGCAGGAGCACCTGCGCAACCTGTTCCAGCCCTTCTTCACGACCAAGGAGGGCGCGGGCGGCGGCAAGAAGGGGACCGGGCTCGGGCTCTACAATTCGTTCAACATCATCCGCAGCCAGGGCGGCGCGCTCACCTGCGAGAGCGAGGAAGGGAAGGGGACGACGTTCACGATCAAGCTGGGCATCCACAGCGAGGAGCGGCCCTCGCAGCCGCTGGCGCCGACTCCGCCGCCGGCGGCGGGCCGGGCCGCGGCGCCGGCGCGCCTGCCGGTGCTGGTGCTGGAAGAGGGCACGGCGATGGTCGACCTCTGGACCACGCTGCTCGACGGCATGGATCGGGTGATCACCTCGCGCGGGGACGAGGCGCTTTCCCACTGCCGCGATACGTCCTTTGCGGTGATCTTCGTGGACGTGGCGCACGCCGGGCTGGGGGAGGGGTTCAAGACGCTGGCGGCGATCCGCGATCTCAAGCCGGGCGCGCACCTCGTGCTGGTGATCGGCAACGCGCTGTCGGAGCCGGACGAAGCGAAGGCGACGGAGTACGCGGACGAGATCCTGCAGAAGCCGTTCGAGGTGGCGCGCGTGCAGCAGATCCTGATGGCGGCGCGGGCGGCGGCGGCGCTCGACGGGCCGAACGGCGCCGCGGCGAATCCGGGCGAGACGGCGGCCGGGAACGCGCCGGCGGCGGCGGGCGGGGCCGGTCGGTGACGACGGCGAGCGCGACGCGGGGAGAGCGGGCGGCGGGGGCGGCGCGGGCGGCGGCGCGTTGGTTCGTGGCGGCGGGCGCGGCGCTGATCGCGGCGGCGGCGGCGGCGGCGGGGTGGTACGGGCGGGCCTTCGATCAGGTGGAGCCCCTACCCGGAGTCGGCAACGGGGAGGCGGTCGTGGCGCGACTGCGGGCGTGCGCCGCGGACGAACCCTTCGCCTTCGCGGTGATCGGCGACGTCAACAACCTCGACAGCCGCGGCCTGGGGTGCTTCCGGGCGGCGCTGGCGCGCGCGACGAGCGATCGCGACGTGCGCTTCGTGCTGCTCGGCGGCGACCTGGTGGGCTCCCCGGCGGCGCGCGAATACGGCTTTTTCCTGAGCCAGATGCGCGCCGCGGCGGTGTCGGTGCCGGTCTTCATCGCGCCCGGCAATCACGACCTGGGCGCGCCGGGCAACCCGGGTCTGCCGCTCTTCCGGCGGGCGTTCGCGCGCGACTACACGGCCTTCGAGTACGGGAACTCGCTTTTCCTGGTGCTCAACAACGGCATTTACCTGCCGGACGGGGAGCAGCGGGCGTGGCTGGACCGGGAGCTGGCGGCGCGGGCGCCGCGGGCGCGGCACGTGTTCGCGATCGCGCACCGGCCGATCGTCGACTATCTGGCGGTGCCGGCGCGGGCGCGGCTCGACCCGGACGAGTTCCCGCTCCTCCTGGAGATCTTTGCGCGCCACGGTGTGGATTTCTTTTTTTCGGGACATGCGCACGGCGTGCGGCGCTATCGGGCGGGGGGGACGACGCACCTGGTGCTGGGGGGGCGGTCGAAGGAGGAGCCGGGGGAGCCGCCGGTGGCGGGGGCGGTGGTGCGGGTGAAGGGGGAGCGGGTCGAGGAGGAGTATTTTGCGGCGGCGCAACCGGTCTTCGACTGGAGCATAGTGGAGGAGAAGGCGGGAGTGGACGCGGGGGAGTGGTGCGTGCGGCATGGGCGGGGGCTGATCGTCTACGGCGTGCTGCTCGCGGCGGCGGCCTGGTGGGGGTGGCGGCGGCCGTCCCCCCTTTCCCCCGTGCCAAGCCGACTTGACATGTAAGGCGGAAACTGTTCGGAAACCGAACGAACCCGCCCGCGCCCGCACCAGCCGCCGCGTGCCCCCCTTGGCCGCGCCTCGCCGCTGCCGCGCGGCACTCATTCTCAATCGTCCCAACCCCCCGCCTGAAAATGAGTTGACGCACGTCCCGACCCGGCTCGCGAATGTGCGCGCGACCCCATCCCGGCCTGCGCTTGACAGCTCGGCGCGCCGCTGTCCGGCCCTCATTTTGCTGAGTGGTACGGCTCGAGATCTGGTTTGCGTGGTTGTGGAGTGGTCCTGCGTCGGGAGTTGGTCATGCAGCATCGTCTGGTGCGCGCCGGTTGGGTCGGCGCGATCCTGTGGTTCGTGGGCGCGGGAGTAGCCCTCGCCGATTACAACGCCACCGTGAAGACCCCGCGCGGCAGCCGGGTGTCGGTGATCGTCATGACCTGGGAGCTGTCGGCGGACGAAGTCGCTTCCATGAATGAGTACTGGTCGGACGCCTACCCGCGCGCCACGCGCGTGGGGAGTTGTTCGCGCCGCTACAACTGTCACTCGTATGCCTGGTATGCGCAGCGCGCGACGTCGGTGTGGATCAACAGCCCGTCGAAGTACTGGAGCGACGGCAGCTATTCCTACTATGCGGCGTCCTATCCGCGTGCCGGCGACAAGGTCTACTATCCGGGCGGCACCAGCGGCAGCCATTCGGCGGTATCCCAGGGCTCGGGCACCATGGTTTCGAAGTGGGGCCAGGCGCCGCTGATGCGCCACAACATCACCTACGGCCCGTACGAGGACATGCGCACCTTCTACAGTTTCAAGCGCAACCCGTGAGTCCAGCCGTTCCGGATGCGCCGGAAGATCGCGGCGCGACGCCGGACGCGAGTCGGGGGCGCCGCGCATGACGGCCCCGGCGCGCGGATGGGCGGGCGGGGGGCGCGGGGCGGGGCGCGCGCTCGGGTACGCCGCGGCTGCGGCCGCGGCCGTTGGGATCGTCGCCCTCCTGCTGCTGGCGCTCTTCGCCCAGCGGACCGGGCCCGGCGCGGGCGGCGCCGCCGGGCCGACCGCCGCCGTCCCGGCGC